>DAIRFU010000009.1:19350-27491 GCA_036794935.1 Kofleriaceae bacterium
CACGTCGTTCGCGTCGACCCGTCGCTGCTCGATCGACTCGGTTCGCTCGATCGCGAGCGGCTCGCCGGGCGCCTCGATCACGTCTCGTTCGACGTTGTCGCGCACGACTTCGGTAACCGCTACGACCTGGCCGACTGGTTCGTGCGCGGCGAGCTCGTCTACTCGCACGACCTCTTGCGCGAGCTCCACCAGGTCGGCTTCGGCTTCGGCTCGATCGGCGGCCGCACGCCAGTCAATCGCATGGCGGCCGACGCCGGCGGACAGGACATCTGGCACAGCATGAACTACGGCTTTGGCCAGGTGCGGATCCGCTTGCATCCCTCGTTCTTCGTCGACGGCCGCGTCGGCCTCGGCGTCAGTCACGAGGGCTTCTCCGGCCTCGGCCGCGCGCAGCTCACGTTCGGCAAGCCGTGGCGCTCGTGCGTGTCGGTCGGCGGCGAGTACATCGGCGATCTCGGCCCGAGCGCCTGGGTACGCCTGCAGTGGGACACCGCGTGGCCGCTGCTGATGGGGGCCTCGGTCGTGCGCAGCGATCTGCCGGGAGCGATCGTGGACCCCGCGGGCCTCTACATCGCGTACGACGTCGCGTATCAGCTCGCGGATCGACTCACGCTGCGCGCGCAGCTCTCGTACGGCGCGCGCGACGGAGCGGCGCACGCGGGCGGTGGTCTGGGAACCGCGGTCGCGTTTTAGTGCTACAGCTCGCGCATGGCGACAACACGACGGGAGTTGCTGGTCGCAGGACTCGGCAGCACGGCGCTGCTCGCATGCCGCCACGGTGCGGCGAAGCCAGGTGGCGAGCACGAGGGCGGCGAGGAGGAGGAGGAGGTCACGCCGGCCGAGGACCTGATGCGCGAGCACGGTGTGCTGCGCCGCGTGCTGCTCGTGCTCGACGAGGCGTCGCGCCGGCTGGTGGCGAACGAGCCGCTCGCGCCCGACGCGCTGGCGAGCGCGGCCCGCATCGTGCGCACGTTCGTCGAGGACTATCACGAGCAGCTCGAGGAGCAGCACCTGTTCCCGCGCTTCGAGGCCGCGAAGCAGCACGTCGAGCTCGTCACCATCCTGCGCACGCAGCATCGCGCGGGCCGCGTGCTCACCGATCGGATCCTCGCGGGTGCGACGGCCGCCGGGCTCGGAGACGCGGCGACGAAGGCGTCGGTGCTCGACGCGATGCACGGCTTCGCCCGCATGTACCGGCCGCACGCGGCACGCGAGGACACGGTCCTGTTCCCCGCGCTCGTCACGATCATCGGCGAGGACGAATACGAGGAGCTCGGCGAGCGCTTCGAGGCGGAGGAGCATCGGCGGTTCGGTACGCGCGGCTTCTTCGGCGTGGTCGACGAGGTCGCGGCGATCGAGGCAACGCTCGGCATCGCGGACCTCGCGGCGTTCACACCCACCATGTAGCGGTGGTAAGACCCGGCCGTGGCGATCAACCTGTCGGTCAACCTCAACAAGGTGGCGCTCCTGCGCAACTCGCGCGGCGCGCACAACCCGTCACCGCAGGTCGCCGGCATCGCCTGTCTCGAGAACGGCGCCTACGGCCTGACGCTGCACTGGCGCGCCGACAATCGCCATACCCGCGAGGACGACGTCCGCGTGCTGCGGCGCCTGTGCCAGGAGCGCGGCGCGGAGTTCAACCTCGAGGGCGACGACCGCGAGGAGCTGATCGCGCTCGCCGAGGAGCTCTCGGTCACGCAGTTCACGCTCGTGCCGGTCAAGCCCGGGGAGATCACGAGCGACCACGGCTGGGACCTGCCACGCCAGCACGACCTGGTCGCGCCGATCGTGCAGCGCCTGAAGGCCAAGGGCATTCGCACCGCGATCTTCGTCGACCCCAATCCCGAGATGATGGCGGCGGTGGCCGCGACCGGCGTCGACCGGATCGAGATCTACACCGAGCCATACGCGTCCGCGTGGGGCACGCCGGCCTTGACGACCGAGCTCGACCGGCTCCGGCGAACCGCGCAGGCGGCGGTCGCGCACGGCATGCAGGTCAACTGCGGTCACGATCTCGACCTGCGCAACACGCCGTTGCTCGCGCGCGAGGTGCCGGAGATCGTCGAGGCGTCGATCGGACACGCGCTGATCGCAGACGCGCTCTATCTCGGCTTGCCCGAGACGGTGCGCCGCTACGCGCGTGCGTGCCGCGGCGAGGCCGTCGACGCGCCGGTCACGAAATGAAGCAACTCGCCGTGCTCGTGCTCGTGCTCGTGCCGGCGTGCCTGTGGGCCCACAGCGGCGAGAGGCCGCCGAGCTGCCCGCAGGATCACAGCATCGAGCTCGGGCTCCAGGAGGATGTGGTCCGCCACGCCGGCTGCACGCAGCTCGCCGGCATCGTCATGCGCACGGGCGCCGAGCTCGACGTCGCACCGCTCGGCACGCTCGAGGTGATCACCGGCGATCTCACGATCGGCCCGACGGTCGCCGTCGACGAGCTCGCGCTCAACGGGTTACTCCGGGTCGGCGGGACGATCCGGATCGCGAACAACGGCATGCTGCGCGGCGTGTTCCTGCCGCGGCTCGAGCATGCCGGCCGCATCGAGGTCGACAACAACGCCGCGCTGACCACGGTCTCGGTGCCGCGCCTCGCTGCCGTCGACGGTGCCGTCGTGATCACCGATAACGCCGCGCTCGAGCTGGTGAGCGCGTCGAGCCTGACCACGGTCGGCCAGGAGCTCGTGATTGCCGGTCAGGGCCGTCTGACGCTGCTCGAGATGGGCAAGCTCGCGAGCGCGGGCGCGGTGCGCATCGAGCGCGCGCCGAAGCTGCCGGCTGAGGTCGTCGACCAGTTGACTCGCAAATCCGCGCTCGCCATACCGCCATCTCCGTAGCCCGGCGCTATGCTGGCCGTATGGTTCGCGACATCCTCGAGCTTGGCGGTTCGCTCGGTTTCCTCGACGAGATCTACGAGCAGTTTCAGCAGCAGCCGGAGGCCGTCGACGCGAGCTGGCGCGAGGTGCTGGATGGCCAGGCGATCGTCAGCCATGGCACGAACGGGCAGGCCAACGGCCATGCGCGGGTAGGGGGCAATGGCCAGGCGGGTGGGAATGGCCACGCGGGCGGCAACGGCCACGCGGCGCTCGCGCACGGCACCCCCGCCACGAGCCACGTGATCCCGACGTTCGCCCGGCCGGGGGCGGTGACGATGGCGCCGATCACCGCCGGCCCGCCGTCGATCTGGCCGCTCGTCAACGCGTATCGCGGCCGCGGCCACTTCGCCGCCAACCTCGATCCGCTCGGCCTGCTCGAGACCGCACGGATCGTCGAGCTCGATCCCGCGACCTGGGGCTTCACCGAGGCGGACATGAACCGCGTCATCGAGCCGACCGGCGTGCACGGCCTGGGGCGCGCGACGATCGGCGAGATCGTTCGCCACCTCCAGATCATCTACGCCGGGTCGGCGGGCCTCGAGTTCATGCACATCTCCTCGCCGGCCAAGCGCAGCTGGCTCGCCGAGCGCAGCGAGACGTGCCTCGCGAGACCGGTGCCGACCGACGTGCGCACCCGCATGCTCGCACTCCTCATCAACGCCGAGCAGTTCGAGCGGTTCTGCCACACCAAGTATCCCGGCACGAAGCGGTTCTCGCTCGAGGGCAGCGAGAGTCTGATCCCGATGCTCGACCTGGTGCTCACGCACTCGGCGCGGCTCGGCGCGATCGAGGCCGTGCTCGGCATGGCGCACCGCGGCCGACTCACCACGATCGAGCAGATCATCAAGCGGCCCGCGCGCGACCTGTTCGGTCACTTCGAGGACGTCGAGCCCGAGAAGGCGCTCGGCGGCGGCGACGTCAAGTACCACCTCGGGTTCTCGACCGATCGCACCGATCCGAATGGCAACTCGATGCACGTGTCGCTCGCATTCAACCCGAGTCACCTCGAGGCCGTCGATCCCGTCGTGTGCGGCCGCGTGCGCGCCAAGCAGATCCGCCACGGTGACGTCGAGCACCGCCGCGTCGTGGGCGTGCTCGTCCACGGTGATGCCGCGTTCGCCGGCCAGGGCCTCGTGCCCGAGACGCTGCAACTATCCAACCTGCCGGGCTACCGCACCGGCGGCACGATCCACATCGTCGTCAACAACCAGGTCGGCTTCACCGCGTCGCCCGCCGAGCAGCGCTCGACGCCGTACTGCACCGACGTCGCGAAGATGATCGAGTGTCCGATCTGGCACGTCAACGGCGAGGACCTCGACGCGCTCGCTCGCGTCATCGAGATCGCGTGCGAGTACCGCGCGCAGTTCGGCTCCGATGTCGTGATCGACATGTACTGCTATCGCAAGTACGGCCACAACGAGAACGACGAGCCCGCGTTCACGCAGCCGATCATGTACGACCGCATCAAGGAGAAGCAGTCGCCGGTGGAGGTCTACGCGCAGCGGCTCGTCGGCGAGGCCGTGGTCACCGCCGACGAGGTCACCGCGATGACGCAGCGGCGCGTCGCCGAGCTCGAGACCGAGCTCGAGGCGGCGAAGGCTGCCAAGCAGCGCCCGGAGGGTGCGTCGATGACCGCGATGTGGCGCGGTTATCGCGGCGGCGTCACGGCGGAACCCGAGAACGTCGAGACGCTCGTCGCGCGGCCGCTGCTCGAGCAGATCGCGCAGAGCATGACCGAGGTCCCGGAAGGCTTCACGCCGCATCCCAAGATCGTCCGCCTGCTCGATCAGCGGGCCCAGATGGGCCGCGGCGAGCGCCGGATCGACTGGGGCATGGGCGAGCTGCTCTGCTACGGCTCGCTGCTCTACCAGGGCGTCAACGTGCGGCTGACCGGGCAGGACTGCTCGCGCGGCACGTTCAGCCACCGCCACGCCGTGATCACGGACATCGTGAACGGCCGCGAGCACCTCACCCTGGGCCAGCTCCAGCCCGATCAGGGTCAGTGCCGGATCTACGACTCGCTGCTCTCCGAGGCCGGCGCGATGGGCTTCGAGTTCGGCTACTCGCTCGACTATCCGGACGCGCTCGTGATGTGGGAGGCCCAGTTCGGCGACTTCGCGAACGGCGCGCAGGTGATCATCGATCAGTTCATCACGTCGTCCGAGGACAAGTGGAAGCGCCTCTCGGGCATCGTGCTGCTGTTGCCGCACGGCTACGAGGGGCAGGGGCCCGAGCACTCGAGCGCGCGCCTCGAGCGCTACCTGCAGTCGTGCGCCGAGCACAACATCCAGGTCGCGCAGCCGACGACGCCGGCGCAGATGTTCCACCTGCTCCGCGGTCAGGTCCTGCGCCGGCTGCGCAAGCCGCTGATCGTGATGACGCCGAAGAGCCTGCTCCGCCTGCCCGCCGCGACCTCGACCCTCGACGAGCTGGCGACCGGCACGTTCCATCGCGTGCTCCACGACGAGACCGCCGACCCGGCGAAGGTCACGCGCGTGCTCATGTGCTCGGGCAAGGTCTACTACGACATCGCCAACGAGCGCGCCCGGCGCGAGGACGAGACCGTCGCGATCGTGCGCATCGAGAAGCTGTACCCGTGGTGGCCGCACCTGGTCGCGGCCTCGATCGAGAAGTACACCGGCCTGCGGGAGTGCTTCTGGGTCCAGGACGAGCCGGCGAACATGGGGGCGGGCGGGTTCGTCACACCGCGCATCGAGGCGCTCCTCGAGGAGCGGGGCGGTAACCTGCGCTATGAATGCATCTCGCGCGTGGAGAGCGCGAGCCCGGCCACC
Organism: Kofleriaceae bacterium; assembly: GCA_036794935.1. Taxonomy (GTDB): domain Bacteria; phylum Myxococcota_A; class Polyangia; order Haliangiales; family Haliangiaceae; genus JABFXX01. The sequence continues at coordinate 25,016 of DAIRFU010000009.1, forward strand.
GGCTCGCACAAGGCGCACGTGATCGAACAGCAGCAAATTCTGGAGGCCGCATTCGGGTCCCGGTAAGCCAGGCAGGGTAAAATCCGCACATGGCTGACCTGGTCGTTCCTCAGCTCGGCGAATCCATCTCTGAAGCGGTGGTTGCCAAGTGGCTCAAGCAGGTCGGCGACGCCGTGGCGGACGGCGAACCGGTCGCGGAGCTCGAGACGGACAAGATCACCGTGGAGCTACCGTCGCCGGTGGCAGGTGCCCTCGCCGAGCAGCGCTTCGCCGTCGGCGCGACCGTCAAGGTCGGCGACATCATCGGCGCGGTCGATGCCGGCAAGGCCGGCAAGGCCGCCGCGAAGCCCGCGGCCAAGCCCGCCGCGCAGGCGATGCCCGCCAAGTCGCAGCAGCCCTCGTCCAGCATGACCGCGACCACCGCGGCGCCCACCGGCGCGCAGCCCGTCGCCGGCGCGCCCACCCAGGCGCGGCCGAGCCAGCCGCAGCCCCCCGCTGCGCCCCGCAAGGGCAACGGCGAGTCCCTCGACAAGGACCAGCTGCTCCGGCTCACCCCCTCGCAGCGCGCCACCGCCCGCGAGACCGGCTCGCTCCCCGCCCGCGGCACCGGCCCCAACGGCCCGAGTGCACCGACCGGGCCGTCCGCCGACGAGCGCCTCGACCAGGTCGATCCGCGCGACGAGATCGTCGCGATGTCGCCACTGCGCAAGCGCGTCGCCGAGCGCCTCGTCCAGGCGCAACACGAGTCCGCCTCGCTGACGACCTTCAACGAGGTCGACATGACGGCGATCATGGAGCTGCGCGCCCGCTACAAGGACAGCTTCGAGAAGGCGCACGGCGTGAAGCTCGGCTTCATGTCGTTCTTCGTCAAGGCGTGCGTCGCCGCGGCCAAGCTGTTCCCCGGCGTCAACGCCGAGGTGATCGGCGGCCACATCGTCTACAAGAAGCACTACGACTTCGGCATCGCGGTGTCGACGCCGAAGGGTCTCGTCGTGCCGGTGCTGCGCGGCTGCGACGGCCTGTCGTTCGCGGGCGTCGAGCAGGGCATCCTCGAGCTCGCCGAGCGCGCGCGCACCGGCAAGCTCGGCCTCGACGATCTGCAGGGCGGCACGTTCACGCTCACCAACGGCGGCATCTACGGCTCGCTGATGTCGACGCCGCTGCTCAACTATCCGCAGACCGGCATCCTCGGCATGCACAACATCGTCAAGCGCGCCATGGCGGTGGGCGACGCCGTCGAGGTCCGGCCGATGATGTACATCGCGCTGTCGTACGACCACCGCGTCGTCGATGGCCGCGAGGCCGTCTCGTTCCTCGTCGCCGTCAAGCAGCGCCTCGAGGCGCCCGAGCGCATGCTCGTCGAGGTCTGATCGCTAGTCATCGTGCGGCGGAGGCGGCGCGGCGCACGAGGCAGGTCGACACGCGTTACGCCCCAGCGCGCGAAGCTCATCCAAGCGCGTTTGCGTGAGCTTGGACCCTGCAGGCAGCCAAGACGGCAACGGTTCCGGTACGCAACCCTCCTCGAATGAGGCCTCGGCCACGCGCCAGAGGTGCATGGCATAGTCCTCGCCGGCTCGGGACGATCTGGGCCATGGGAGCTGACCGGACGCCAGGAGAGTGCCACCGCCGACTATCTGCCACTGCATCGGCGTGTAGTTGGGGTCGTCGAGCTTGATGGTGAGGAAGTCGGACTCTGGATCGATGTGCGTGCGCTTCACGGAAGAAGGGATGCGCTTGAGATCGAGATCGGGCTGGAGTGTCGATTCGACTTGATCCGCTAACAACGTCATCCACGCGGCTTCACGCGAAGCATCGAGGGCAACACGTCCGGCTCGTTCGCTCTTGGACGCAGGATCCCGGCCGCGCTCGGCGCAGTCTTGCGCGAAATAGGCAGCGCCCGTCGCCAGGCTGACGATGTGTGTTTCGACGCAGCGGTGTTTGGCGTCGCGCTTGCCGCGGAGCAAGACCCAACCGTGGGTCAGCGCCCGCAATCGACCGAGAGGAAACGTCGCCCGCCGCGTACGGTGCATCTCGATGCATGATCGCCACTCCGCGTACGTTGCCTCGATGCCCAGGCGCACTGCTTCTTGGTCGCATTCATCCTTCTGAAAGTTCAGCTCGACACGCGCCTTCCAGATCTCCTCGGCCCGGAGCGACCAGCTCATCGTTTCGCGCCCGCAGGCTGGATCTCCGAGCGGACACACCAGGCTGCGTAGCTTCACGGCGATTCGCGAGGCGTCGAGCACGGGGAGCACGTCGGGTGGCACGGACAACATCGTGTCGTAGCCGCGGAGAAGCGAGCGAACCCATTCCTTGCCGCCGGGCTGCCACCACGTCTTCGCCTGGATGCCGCGCTGGAATCGCGGACGACGTGGATTCTCGTCTCCCAGCGCGAAGCAGTGCTCCGCGAGAATTCGCTCGAGCTTCATGGTGATGTCTCGCGCGTCGGCATCGTCGGCGATGTTCGCTATGTCGT
>DAIRFU010000206.1:0-10487 GCA_036794935.1 Kofleriaceae bacterium
CATGGTCCACGGCGACGAGTTCGCGCAGGGGTACATCCGCGAGGGCGAGCTGCCATTCGCCAAGCTCCTGTTCCGGCTCTCGATCCGCAAGATTCCCGGCGGCGAGCGGCTGGCGGCGGAGGACCGCGGGGAGCTGTATCTCGCGGTCGCGCACGGTCTCGCCGACGGCATCATCCGCTACCTGTGGCGCAACCGCGTCGACGCCGAGGCCGGGCTGTTCACGCCGCGGTCGTCGAGCGCGTTCGACGAGCAGCGCCGCGGCTACATGCTGATCCACGTCCGCGCGCTGCCCGAGCGGATCCTCCAGCTGTTCCTCGGCACGCCGGGCATCGACGTGTTCAAGCCCGCCGGTGCGAGCTCCGCGGTCGCGGTCGGCTACGAGCACCCGATCGATCTCGCGTCCTGCCAGTCGGTGTTCCCCGCGGACACGTTCCACGTGTTCTGGCCAGGTGATCGCGTCGACGTGCTGCCCGGCCCGCTCGCACTCTCGGACATCGCCGATCTGACGCGCGTCGATCTCGAGCTCGACAAGCCGCGCGATCCGACCCAGCACGGCGGCGGTGCGCCCGAGCCGATCGGGGTCGAGCTGCGCCTCGCGGCGTCGATGGAGCCGAAGAAGCGCGTCGTCGCCACGCTGATCGAGCCGCGCCACGCCGACCGGCTCAAGCGGATCGTGTTCGCGCTGCCCAACGTGTCGCTGCGCGGCCACCGGGTCGCGGTCACCGATCGCGGCGTGCTCGTCGTCGGCTCCGAGAACCTCGACGTCATCCCGCTCGGCCAGCTGCTCTACGAGCTGACGCCCGGCTTGCTCGTGCCGCTCGGCATGGACATCGTGCCGCGCGTGACGCCCGAGGTGATCGCGCGTGCGCTCGGCCACCAGGCCGGCGTGGTGACCGTGTTCACGCCCGATAACCGCCCGTTCCAGATCCCGGAGAGCGCGTTCGCGTCGCTCGAGCGGCGCGCGCTCGCCAAGCTCGACGTCGACAAGGCGGAGCCGGTCGACTACACCGCCGAGCCGACCGCCGACGCCGAGGTCGTCAACGACGCGGTCGGGCGATTCGCGCTGTGGGGCTTCCCCGATGCCGCCGATCGCAAGCTGTTGCCGTCGGGCGGCAAGTAACCGATGGCACGCCCCCACGTGTCCGTGTTCCTCGATCGCTTCGTGCGGCCACTCGTCGCCGGCGGCGAGCTGCACGTCGGCGCACCGATCCCGGCGGTGGACGTCGATCGCTGGGACGCGGAGCTGCCGCACGCCTCCGTCGAGCTGGTCGCGGTCGACGACGCGCGCGCGTCCGTGCTGTCGACGCTCGTCGTCCGCCCGCCCGCGCTCGTGCTCGAGCGCGACGAGCTCGCGCTGGCCGCCGGCCTGCACAACGCGCTGTTCCTCGTCCACCCGCGCGCCGACCGCTGGTCGGTCAGCGATCGCCAGCGCCGCCGCATCATCGACAACGCGCTCGCGCTCGTCAGCCAGCCGCTCACGCGCAACCGCGCCCGGGTGATGGCGCGCCACGGGCTGCTCCACAACCTGTTCCACCTGACACGCAACGATACCGTGGTCTCGTGGTGGACCGGCCGCGCACGGTTCCAGGGCCAGAAGCCATCGCCGCGGCTCACCGCGTGGCCGAGCATCCGCCGCGTCCGCGAGGACGTCACCGTCGTCGACTTCGACGAGCTGCTCGCGGTCCCCGACACGGCGCCGATCATCGCGACGCTGCTCCGCCGCACGCCGCTGACGCAGCTGCTCGATAGCCACCCCGGCGCGCCGCCGCTGCACTGGGAAGACGCGGTGTTCCTGCTCCGCGATGCCGAGCTCGCGCGCGCGATCGCGTACCGGCTCGTCCCCGACGCGCAGCCCCGCGATCAGGTCGCCGGGCCCGCACGTCTGGCCGCGGCGTTCGAGCAGATGCTCGAGCGCGCCCCCGACGAGCCCGACGTCCGCGCGGTCACCGCGTTTCTCGTTCACCTCGCGGCCCTGTTCTGCCTCGGCGAGATCCATCTGCGCGAGCTCCACGCCAAGAGCCCGCTGATCTCGACGGTGCTGTCCGCGGAGGCAGCCGGCCAGCGCCCGCGCGGGCTGACCACGCTGTTCGCGCTGCCGGGCGCGCTCGCCAGCGTCGACCCGCGGCTCGCGCAGCCACCCGGCATCGAATCGATCCCGGCGCTCGCGGCGCGCTGGAAGGTGCATCGCGCGCAGACCGCCGAGCTGCTCAGCGACGCGGTGATCGACGCGCTCGCGCAGCGGCTCCGCCGTCATCTGCGCAGCGAGCGGCGCGATCCGAGCGAGGTCGTCAGCCTCGACATGGCGCAGTCAGAATCGCCGACGTGAGCCGCTTGGATCGCTGCCGTTTTCGGGTAATGTGACGGCTTAACGAATGGTTGCCCCGCCCACCACACCGCGCAGCTTTGCCGTCGATGTCGCGCGCGTCAGTGCAGCGTTCCAGGACCTCGCGCGCCAGATGAACGCGCAGTTCCTGGACAAGCAGGAGATCATTCGGCTGATGACCATCTCGGCGATCGCCGGCGAGCACATGGTGATCGTCGGCCCGCCCGGCACCGCGAAGTCGGCGATGATCGACATGTTCGCGAAGCTGATCGACGCGCGGTACTTCGAGTATCTGCTCACCCGGTTCACCGAACCGAACGAGCTGTTCGGCCCGGTCGATATCGCGGCATTCCGCGAGGGCCGCTACACGCGCCGGCTCGAGCACATGCTGCCGACCGCGGAGATCGTGTTCCTCGACGAGATCTTCAAGTCGAACTCGGCGATCTTGAACTCGCTCCTTCACGTCATCAACGAGCGGAAGTTCCAGAACGGCCCCGAGGTCATCCAGGTCCCGCTGATCTCGCTCTACGCGGCCTCGAACGAGGTACCGAACGACGAGAACCTCGCCGCGATGTTCGACCGCTTCCTCGTGCGGGTGCTGTCCGACAACCTGGACAGCTATCACTTCCACGAGCTGATGAAGAAGGGCGTGTCGCTCGAGATCCGCAAGATGACGGGGCGGGGCCTCGATGCCGCGGGGCGACCGACCGCCGAGCTGCGGCCGGTGACGAGTGCGCGCGAGCTGCGCTCGATCCAGCAGAACTTCGACAAGTTCATGGTGTTCCCCGAGGAGTTCCTGACCAAGTACAAGGGACTCGTCTTCCAGATCCGCAGTGAAGGCATCTCGGTGTCGGACCGCCGCGCGGTGAAGCTGCTCAAGCTGTTCGCAGCGTCGGCGGTGTTCGACGGCCGCACGCGCGTCCACGACGGTGACTTCTTCGTGCTCCGCCATATCTGGAACAACCTCGATCAGGTCGAGCTGCTCGAGGAGATCATCAACCCGGTGGTCGACGGCTACTATCGCGAGCACCCGGACGAGCGCCGCTTCATCGGCCCGTCGGCGAGCCTCGATGATCTGCTCACCGAGCTCGGCCTCATCCGCGAGCTGCTCACGAGCGGCACCGAGCTGTCGGACATCCAGCTGTTCAGCCAGCTCAAGAACCTCAACGAGATCAAGGTCGCGCTCTCGGCGCTGCCGGGCGAGGCAGCGCAGCGCATGATCCGCGAGGTCGACCAGCTGCTCGAGACCGTGTTCGCGTCGTCGAAGTTCGGCCTCTGAGGCCCGCTACAGCGGCGTGAACGTGCTGCCGAGCACGGGCTCGAGCCTGCCGCCGCGGAGCTCGCACGTGGCGTCGGCCGCCGCGATCGGGCGCAGCGCGCCGAGCGTGGGCCAGGATCCCCGCACGAGCTTGCTCGTCGCGAGCCGCGAGTCGACCATGCGGCCATCGTCGCCGTCGCTGTAGACCACGGTCACCGCGGCGTAGCCTGGCGGCAGCCCGATCGCGAACCGCGCGGTGGTACCGGCGACCACCCGCTCCACGCGCAGCGCACGCGTCGCGGCGCGGCTGGTGGTCGTCACCGCGCCATCGGCCACGCGGATCGCCACGCTCACGAGCTTCTTCTGGGTGTCGATGCAGTGATCCATGTAGCTCGCCGGCTGATCGGCGAGCCACAGCTCGAGGTGATCGTCGAGCTGGGGCCTCGCGGTCGGCCCGGTGAAGTGATCGTCGTGGACCTCGACGAAGAGCTGGCGATCGCTCGCCGCGACCACGCGCAGCGACGCGTCGTCCGCGCTCGGGTGCCCGCTCAGGACATAGCCGTGCGACGCGTCGGCGAGCGCCGCGCAACGGCCGAGCGACACCGTCTTCCAGCCGCCGGTCACCAGCTCGCGCGGCAACGTGACCGCCGGGATCGGGTGATACGCGTAGCGCGGCCCGTCGTGCGACGCGTCCTGCGCGTCGGGAGCGTCGCCATCGGCGTTACACGGCGGGCTCCACCACGAGACCTCGCCGGTGAACGCGTCCCGGCTCCACTGCTCGGTCGAGTCGTTGGTGCCGATGGCCCAGTAGCCGGCGATGTCCTTGCGACTGACGTGGAGCGGCGACAGGGTGAGCGTCGTCGTCTCCGTCCACCGCCAGGCCGAGCCGCCGCTGCGGGTATGTACGAGCTGGTTCGGGCGGACCTGGATCTCGTCCTCGCCGATTCCCGCGGCGCCGTAGCCGTCGTTGCAGATCCGGATCAGCAGGTGGCTGGTCGGCGGCGACGTCCGTGCGTCCAGCCACACCTCGGATGGCGTGCAACCTTGCTCGTCGGCGTTCGGCGGCACCGCGAGCGTGAGGACCTCGAGTGTCTCGCCGTGCGCGCCGCGGCCCGCCGGCTGGCGCGCGGTGACCGTGCAGCCGTCGCGGCCACCACACGCGATCGCGCCGGCCGGTGCGTCGGGCACCGATGCGGGCGCCGCGTCGAGCATGACAGGCGCGGCACCTGGGGGCGCCGGTGCGGCCTGGACCGGGCGCGATCCGCTGGCGCGCGGCGGCCGGCTCGCCTCCGTGGCTGGCGGTGCACACGCCGCGACTGCGAGCACGAAGGCAAGCGTACGCATCCACCTAGATACGCACGACCGGGTGCCGGGATTCCAGTCAGCGCGGCGCGAGGGTGACGATCACGGGTCTGTGATCGGACTGACCCTCGTCGAGCACGGTGCCATCGCGGGCGGACAGCCGGCGATCGACCATCACGTGATCGATATCGAGCTTGAGCAGATCGTTCGTCTTGCCGCGGTCGGTGACCTGGTAGTGCCACGTGGTCGGGCCCTTCGTGTCGACGCGCGACAGGCCTTGCTTCGCGAGGAACGAGACCGCGAGGCCGGTCGGATCCTCGTTGAAGTCGCCCGCGATCACGGTCGGCATGTCGGCGGCGAGCTTCTTCCAGTAGGACTCGATCTCGCGCCGCCGCAGCGGTGGCGTCGTCATGAATCCCTTGATCCAGCTGCCACCGTCGATCGCGGGGCGCAGGTGGACGTTCAGGATCTGCAGCGCGCCGAACCCGGTCTCGAGCACGAGCCGCTCGGCGGGGAACCAGCCGCGCACCGGCGAGGCCAGGACCTCCTCGGCCCGGATCGGCAGCTTCGACAGCACCGCGAGACCGCCCGCCGCGCGCGTGTGGACGCGATACATCGCGTGCGGGTAGGCCGTGGCAAACCGCTCGCGCAGCAGGCGCTGCCACTCGCTCGTGACCTCCTGGAGAAGCACGATGTCGGCGTCGGCACGCGCGATCGCGTCGAGCGCGGAGGCCGGGTCCGGGTTGCCGTAGTTGACGTTGTAGGTCATGAGGCGCAGCGGACGCTTTGCGTCGGCGTGCGCGGGCGGCGCGGCTGCCATCATGCCGAGGAGCAGGGCCGCGAGCAGCGGGAGGAGACGCACGATCGACCAGGTTGACCGAGATTCGGCCGCATGCAATCGGTGCATCTCGTCGGAGGTTCTCCCACGGCGACCCTCGTGGCGCCGCGCATGTTAGCGTTTACCCGTGCCGATTCCCGCCGAGCGCAGGCGCAGCTATCTCGCCCGTCAGGTCGCGACGATGGTGCTGTCCCACGTCCAGACCGATAGCCCGATGGCCATCGTGCGGGCGTCGGCGTGGTCGAACTCGCTGGCGCGGATGGGCGTGCATCTGCCGCTGTTCCTCGTCCATGACATCGGCGTGATGCTGTCGCTGTCGCGCGGCGGGGGCGGCGGCTACGTGCTGCGGCCGCGCGAGAGCCAGCTCGCCCGGATCCAGCTGCCGGCGAACGTCAAGCCGCAGCTCGATCAGTACCGCCGCCTGCTCGAGAACATCGCGGCCTCGGAGGTCACCGAGCGGCTCGCCGGACTGCGGCTGCGCGACGAGATGGTCGCCGTGCTGCTGTCGCGCATCCTCGGCGACGCCTACAACCGGTGGCGCGATCGCAGCAAGAGCGCCGGGGTCGAGCCGCTGCCGCTCGACCTGGGCATCCTCGGCGAGATCGACTTCGCCGATCACTTCCGCGACTTCGACGCGCGCGGCCTCTGGGCATTCGTCGAGCACATGGTCGCGCAGTCGATGCACATCTACACCCAGGTCGAGCTGATCGATCTGGACACCGTGCGCCTGCTCGGCCTGTTCAAGGAGGACAGCGCGTCGGGCAGCGAGGCGCTCGGTGGCGCGATCGATCTCGTCGACCTGTTCGCCGCGCTCGGCTCGCCCGAGGCGAACGACGTCGCGAACTTCTCGCTCGACCTGCTGCCGTCCGTCCTCGAGACCCGGCGGTCGACCGGCGCACAGACGTTCTCGGTCGACGGCTATGCGTCGATCGAGCGCAAGGGCAACATCGACTCGCTCGTGCTGTCCGAGCTCGCGTACGACCGCGAGATCTTCGAGCAGAAGGTCGTCGATAACGAGCTGCTCTATTACGGCCGCGACAAGCAGCGCGAGGACGAGCGCCGGCTGCAGTACCTGCTCATCGACTGCTCGGCGTCGATGCGCGGCCAGCGCCAGGTGTTCGCGCGCGGCCTCGCACTCGCGCTGATCAAGAAGCTGACGCTCGAGGGCGACGAGATCTGGGTGCGCTTCTTCGACTCGCGCCTGCACGAGACGATCAAGATCGGCCGCTCCGGCCAGGTCCCGGTGCCCTATCTCCTGTCGTTCCGCTCGGAGCGCGGCCGCAACTACACCAAGGTGTTCCGGCAGCTGCTCGTCGAGGTCACCCGGCTGCGCCGCGAGCAGAAGCGCCGCGTCGTGATGTACATCATCACCCACGGCCAGTGTCACATCGAGCCCGAGCTGACGACCGCGCTCAAGCAGCAGGCATTCCTGTACGGCATCGTGTGCCTGCCGTCGTCGGACCAGCTGCCCGATTTCGTGCCGCTGCTCGATCGCTCGCAGATCGTCAGCGCCGACGCACTGACGTCCCGCGCCGAGCGTCAGCGCCGCGCGCTCGACATCGTCGGTGACGCGACGCGCGTGCCGAAGGGCGCCCCGCCGACGACCACGGCGCCGAGCGCGAGCATGCGCAACATCCCCGCGATGAAGTGACCGCCCGCGCGCGCTCCCGAGGTCCGCGCGTACGCGCCGCGGCGTAGCGATCCCGGCGTGGCGCGCCGCATGCTGCGCAGCTCCCCGGAAGGAGACGCACATGAAGACTGCATCGTGGATCTGCGCCGGGCTCGCCGCGCTTGCGTCACCGGCGCACGCCGACGATTCGCACCTCGCCACCGGGGTCGGCGCCGGCGTCACGCTCGGTGGTGGGCTCGCCGGGTTCGCCGACGACGGCATGCGCGACGTGACCAGCGCCGTTGGCGGGCTCTGGGATCTGCGGATCGCGCTCGGCACGCACACCCCGCTCGGGGTCGAGCTCGGCTACACCGGGACCGCCTCGCAGGTCGAGACGTTCACCGGCGCCGACAACGGCACGCTCGTCGGCTCGACGGTCGAGGCGGCGGTCCGGCTGACCGTGCTGCCGCGCGCGGCGTGGACGCCGTACGTGTTCGCGGGCATCGGCTGGCAACACTACGACCTCGTCGATGCGAGCTTCGCGACTGCCGATACCGGGATGAGCGATGGCGATGACGTGCTCGACGTCCCGGCGGGCGCCGGGCTGGCGTACCGCCACCCGAGCGGGCTCCTCGTCGACGTGCGCGGCACGTTCCGGGTCGCCGCGTTCTCGGATCTGCTGATCGAGCCCGACGGCGACGATGCCCCGCTCCACAGCTGGCAGGCGAGCGCCGCGATCGGCTACGAGCTGTGATCGCGCGCTAGCCGCGCTCGAAGCCGGCGCGCCACGTCTCGATCACGAAGTCGATCACGTGACCGCGGTCGACGGCGAGGTACACCGCCGCGACGATCGCGAGCACCGCGAGCACGGCGTGCGCGGCCGCGCGCGCGAGCCGCACCGGGCGGCCGTGGAGCAGTGCGCCCGAGACCCAGCTCGTCGCGATGCCGGCGCCGACGATCGCGAGCACGGTGCGCGCGATCAAGGGATTTCCGGTGAACGCGAACGCGACGATCACCGCGCCGATCGGCACGAAGAACACGACCTCGGTCGGCGGCCGCGCGAGCCGGCGCGCGGCACCGCGCCACGACCCCGCCGCGCGGCGCAGCGCGATCAGAGCGATCGCCGCGAGCGCCGCGAGCACGCCCCACATGATCCAGCGCACGGTGCGGCGTAGCTCGGCGCGCCGGAGCAGGATGCGGAGGTTCGCGGTGAGTCCCGGGGTCGCGACGCGGGCGAGATCGGCGAGCTCGCGCTCGGCCTCTGCGAGCTGCCCGGTGCGGACGAGCGTGCGGACGAGCTCGGCCCCTGCCCGGCGGCGATCGGCGGGCTCGGTCGCGGCGCGCGCGGCCTCGCGCAGCCAGCGCACCGCACGGTCGCCCTGCCCTTCGCGCTCCCAGCCCTGCGCGATCGCGACCATGACCATCGCCGCCCGCGGATAGCCGGGATGCGCGCGCACCAGCTCCTCGAGTGCGGCGAGCGCGGGGCCGGGATCGCCGCCGGTGAAGAGGCCGGCCACGAGCCGCTCGTGCTCGGCCGCGACCGCGGTCCACTGACCGGCGCTGCCCGAGAACCGCGCGATCCGCTCGAGCTCGGCGCGGGCGCGGCGCACGAGCTGAGCGTCGCCGCCGATCGCGATCACCTGCTCGAGGTCGTGGCGCGCGCGCGTGAAATCGTTCGCCTTGACCGCGAGGTGCGCCGCCTCCGCCCACGCATCGTCGGTCCACCGCGTGATCGGCCGGCGCGCACCGAGCTGCTCGAGAGCCGCGGTGTCGCCCTGCGCCATCGCATCGCGAAACGCGCGCTCGGCATCGATCTCCGCATCGGCCGCGACGGCGCGCGCCAGCCCCCAGACGAGGACGATCGCCGCGAGCGCGGCGCGCGTCACGGCCTGGTCTTCGAGAAGCCGTTCGGGATCGCGGTGCCGTCGGGGCGGAACGAGTCGAGCGTGAGCTGATCGCGGCGGACGCCGATGATCGCCGCGCTGTGGGTCTGCTCGGTGTACGCGCTCCACGCGCCCGGCGTGTCGAAGCCGTACAGCGGCGCACCGGCACCGCCGGCGACCACATACACGGTGCCGTCGGCGTTCGTCGCCTGCGGAGCGTTCTGGTACATCGGCTTGGAGATCTCGAACTGGTGCTCGTGGCCGTTGAGCACGAGATCGAGGTGGTGCTCGTCGACGACCGGGCCCCACGCCGCCTGGAGGTCGAGCGCCGAGCCATGGTGCGAGCCCGACGAGTACATCGGCCGGTGGTGCATGAGCAGCTTCCAGCGGGCCGCCTCGTGAGCGGTGAAGTCGGCGTCCATCGCGGTCGGGATGTCCGAGGTCAGCTCCGACGGGTTATCCGGCGAGTCGTTCGCGACGAACACGTGCGCGAAGCCGTAGTCGAACCCGAAGTTCTCCTGATCGCCGGGCATCGCGAACTGCGAGAAGAAGTTGACCGCGTTCGCCTCGTGGTTGCCGTTCGCGAGCACGATCGGCGTCGTCGCGAGCAGCGTCTCGGCGTCGCCGAGGAACGTCTCCCACTCGAACTGCGTGAACCCGATCGTCACCGCGTCACCCGAGAACAGGAGCAGATCCGGCGTGCGCTGCTCGATCTGCGCCGCGAGCTGCGCCCACACGTCGTAGCCGCCGCGGCTGTCGCCGACGAAACCGAACACGACCTCGGCATCGGGGTGCGCCTCGACATCGGGCGCGGTGTGGAACGTGTAGACCGGCGACCAGTGCCCCTCGGCACCGACCTGGTAGCTGTACGCCGTGCCCGCGGAGAGCCCGCACAGGTGGACCTGATGCATGCGGTAGAGATCGCTGCCGGTCGAGTTGTAGCGGAAGTGCACGCCCTTGACCGTCTCGGTGAGCTGCTCGGCGGCGAGTGCCTCGCCCTCGGCGTAGCGCAGCTCGGTGACCGTCGTCAGCTCGTCCACGGTGCGCCACTGCGCGACGATGGACGTCCGCGGATCGCCCATGATGCCGAGGTGCACGCCGCGCGGCGTCGCGTCGGTGCCGATCGTCGAGCCCGACGGCTTGGGCGCCTCGGCGCCGACCCGCGTGGTCAACGTGTAGTCGCAGCCGTCGATCGCGAGCGAGCCGCCCTGATCGATGAACTGCTTCGGATCGCCGTCGTCATCGGAGCCACACGCCACGAGCACGAGAGCGAT
>DAIRFU010000207.1:0-9263 GCA_036794935.1 Kofleriaceae bacterium
GTGCATGCGGCCATCCCTCGCGGTACGGTTCGGTGATGATACGTATCCTCGCGCTCGTGATCGTGTGCGCGTGCGGAGGCCCGACCCAGAGTCAGCTCGCCGAGACGCCGTCCGCGACGGCGCGTACGAGAGCCGCCGAGCCGCCGCCGGCGAGCACCAGCGACAAGGATCGAGAGCGCTCGATCCAGCAGTTCGATGACATGGAGACGACGCAGCGCGCGTACCGCGAGGCCGACCAGAACCGACGCGCCGCGCCGCCGCCGGCGCCCGCGAAGCCAGCCAAGAAGGGACCCGCCGAGCAGGCGCCGAGCAGGCGCCGCCCCAGCCCACGCACGGGCCCGCCGAGCAGGCGCCACCCGGCGCGACGCCGTGATCGTGCGACTCAGTGCTCGAGGACGCTGACCGAGCCGCCGAAGAACAGCACGGCCGCGACCAGGTGGCGCAGGCGCGGCGAGTAGCCCTCGACCTTCCCGACCGAGCTGTTCGACGCGTTCCGGATCGTGCCGTCGCTCTCGATCTTACCGATCGAGCTGTTCGATGCGTTCCGGATCGTGCCGTCGCTCTCGACCTTGCCGATCGAGCTGTTCGAGCCGTTGCGGATCGTGCCGTCGCTCTCGACCTTGCCAATCGAGCTGTTCGAGGCATCGCGCACGGTCCCGTCCTTGTCGATCTTGCCGACCGAGCTGTTCGAGGCGTTGCGGATCGTCCCGTCGCGATCGACACTGCCGACCGAGCTGTTCGACGCGTTGCGGATCGTGATCGAGCCGAGCTCGATCGCGTGCGCGATGCCGAACGACGCGACGATCGCGAGCATCGCGATCAGCACGCAAACGCTGCGTACGTGTCTCATGGAGCTACCCTATCCTGCAACGAGCAGCGCGTCAGCGCCGATCTCGCGTCCCCGTAGCTGTTGCCTTCGCGCTGCGCGGCCCGTAACGTCGGCTCACGGTGCGCATCGCCGTTGTATTCGATACGCCCTATGCCGACTGGACGCCCGAGCGTCACGCCGAGCGGATGGCGGAAGAGGTCAGGAACCGCCGGGACACCGAGCCCGAGATGGAATACCAGGTCGCGCGCGCGCTCAAGAAGAACGGGCACGACGTCCTGCTGATCGGCGTCTACGACGACCTGCGGGACATGAGCGCGCGGCTCGCGGACTGGAAGCCCGACCTCGTGTTCAACGCGACCGAGGCGTTCGCCTCCAACTCCGAGCTCGACTACCTGATCCCGGCCCTGCTCGAGGCCGAGGGGTATCGCTACACGGGCGCCCCGCCGCTCGCGCTGCTCGTCACCCGCAACAAGGCGATGAGCAAGAAGATCCTCGCGTTCCACGGCGTCAACGTGCCTGGGTTCGCGTCGTACCGCGTGGGCGAGAAGCCCAGCGAGAACCTCGCCCTGCGCTTCCCGCTGATCGTCAAGCCCCAGCAGGCCGACGCATCCGAGGGCATCGCGCAGGCGTCGATCGTCTATGACATCGCGGGTCTCACCGAGCGCGTGCAGTTTGTCCACGACCGGTTCGGCCAGCCCGCGATCGCCGAGGAGTACATCGACGGGCGCGAGCTGTACGCCACGATGATCGGGAACGGCGATACCGTCCAGGTCCTGCCCGCCGTCGAGATGATCTTCGAGCATGCCGGCTCGCGCCCCGAGGATCGCATCGCGACGCAGAGCGCGAAGTGGGACATGAGCTATCGCCAGCGGCGCGGGATCAAGAACGTGTTCGCACGCCGGATGTCGAAGGCCGCGCAGGAGCGGCTGACCGCGACGTGCTTCGCGTCCTATCGCGCGCTGTGGCTGCGCGACTACGGCCGCATCGATGTCCGCCTCGCAGAGGACGGCCAGATCTGGTTCATCGAGGCGAACGCGAATCCGTTCCTCAGCTACGGCCACGACTCCGCGGAGTCCGCGCACAAGGCCGGGCTGCGCTACGACGCGTTCATCCAGCGCATCGTCGACGAGGCGATGAAGCGCGAGCCCTGAGCCGGCGCGCCGCTACTTGGCCTTCGTCGTCAGGTGCACGTCCCAGCCATGGCTGATCGTGTCGTCCTTGACGAAGATGCGCGGCGCCTTCGCGTGATAGACGAGGATGGGGTCGCCGTACTTGCCGAACTCCTTCTCCTCCTTCGGCGCGCCCCACTTCTTGTCGAACAACGCGCGTAGCTCGTCCTTCGCGGCCGGATACGCCTCGTACGGCAGCTTGAACCACGTGCTCTCGATCGTGCCGTCCTTGCCCCAGAACGTCTCGACGCGCGTCCAGTACTGTCCCCACTCCGTCGGCAGCAGCTCGAGGCGCACGCTCGCGCTCGCCGTACCGATCTCCTTCTCGAGATCCTTGCCGACGAACTTGCCGACCTGCTTCTGCTGCTCCTTGGCCGTGGCCGCGTCCGTCTCGACGAGGGTGCCGGGAAAGCGCGCGCGCAGATCCTCGAGCGTCGCGCCGAGGATCCCCTGCGGCGCAAAGCCGAGCGTGTCCGGGCCGTCGCCGAGCAGCTTCGCCACCGGGATGTACGGGTACAGCTCGAGGTTCAGGTCATCGCCGAAGCCCTTCTCGAGGTATGCGCGCCAGCCACTCGCCGGATCGAACCAGTAGGTGCGCTCGCGGCCGATGCTGTCCTTCGCGGCCTTGCCCGGGCCCCACGCCGCCTCGACGAGCTTCGCGCCCTCGGGCGTCAGCTGGACGTACATGCGCGACAGCTTCTTCGTCTTCTTGTCGAAGCCGATGCCGTACGTCACGTGCTCGAGCTGGGGATCGTTGACGAGCTGGAACTCCTTGTCGTCGGCCTTCGCGAACAGCTCGGGCGCCGCGGCGCGGGCCTCGGCGTCCGTGCTGCCCCATGTCAGCTTCGCGAGCTCGCCGAGCGGCGCGACCGTCTTGCCGAAGAACGCGGCGGTCAGCGGCTGCTTCGCGGCGGGCTTGCCCTGCTCGCCGGCATGGTCGCCCTTCGCCGAGTGATCGGCCGAGTCCTTCTTGCCGCACGCCAAGAGCGCGGTGGCGAGCAATGCAGCGGTACACGTGAATCGAGCGTGGGTCATGGGGACCGAAGCTACGCAACCTTCGTGCCGCGCACAACGCTGCATCGGGACGAGCGTCCCGGCGCCGCGCCTGGGTCCACGCCGGCCCGCCGCGCCGGCGAACCGGGTCGCCCTGCCCCCAGGTCGCTACGTCGGAGCCGGCTCGGTCAGGCGGTGCTGCGCGTCGCGCGCCTCGCTGACGGCGGCACCGACGAGCTCGTCGGGGTCACGCCACGACATGTCGAGCCGGACGATCTCGCTGAGCTCGGCGAGCATCACGCGTGCCGAGGCGAACCGCGCCGCCGGATCGGCAGACAGCGCGCGATCGACGAGCTCGACGAGCGCGATCGGTAGGTCGTCGCGGATCTCGGCGAGCGGTGGGATCTCGCAGCGCTTCACCAGCGCGAACACTTCCGGGTCGGTCGGCGCGAAGAACAGCCGCCGCGCCGCGAGTGCCTCCCACAGCGTGCACGCCATCGAGAACAGGTCGCTCGCCGGCGTCGCCGGTTCGCCGACGAGCAGCTCGGGCGCCATGTACGACAGCGTGCCTTTGACGATCCCGGGCGCGGTCTGCTCCGCGATCCGATCGCGTGCGCGCGCCATCCCGAAGTCGGCCAGCTTCACGTCGCCGTTGATCGCCATCAGGATGTTCTGCGGCGAGACATCACGGTGAATGACAGGCGCGAGCGTGTTGTCGGCGAGCCGGCGCTCGTGTGCCGCCGCGAGACCGCGCAGCACGCGCAGCGCGATGGCGGCGACGACCGGCCACGGGATTCGCTTGTCGAGCTTTCGGTGGAGCCGGATCAGCGACTTGAGATCGATGCCGTCGACCCACTCGAGCACGAGACAGTAGGCCGGGCCGGTGGCGGTGGCCTCGACGATGAAGTCGAGCACCTGGATCAGGTTTGCGTGCTGCAGGGTGGCGCCGATGCGCGCCTCCTCGAGGAACATCGAGAGATACGGGCCGCCGACGACCGTGAAGTCGCGCTTCATCACCTTGATCGCGACCGGGCGCGCGAACACCTCGCTCGCGCGCGTGACGCCCTGCCACACGGTCGACAGGCCTCCCTCGGCGATCTTGTCCACGAGCTGGTAGCGCCCGCCGATCATCGAGCCTTCTTGCATGTCCCTCTCGATGCTAGCTGATCCAGCGGGCGACACGCGCCCGGAGTCCCCAGGTTTGCCACGCGAGGCCGAGGACGGCAGCGCCCGCCGCCACCAGCAAGCGGACGACGACACCGAACGGATTGCGGTGTGCGACCGAGACCCATCCGAGCCGCGTCAGCTCGAGCGCCCCGAACATCGTCACGCCTGCGAGCAGCGCGTGCGCGAACGGCGCGATGTAGTGACTCACCGCAGGGCCGCTCTGCCAGATCCTCCGCAACCTGCGCAGGTGCAGCCCCCCGAACGCGAGCACCGCAGCGACGCCGATGATCGCGAGCAGCGTGCGCTCGCCGCGCGTCGACGGCACGAGCAAGGCAGCGAGCAACGAGGCGAGCCACGCCCCCGCGGCGACGCTGGAGGCGAACGCGACGAACACCCCCGCCGGCCGCGCGAGCCGGGCGCGTACCGCGATCGCCTGTGCGTGCGTGGTGCCCTCGCTCGTGAATGCGCTGGTCTGTGCGCCGGCGTCGGCGTCGAACGCGACGAGCTGGCGCTCGAGCTCCATCACCGACGCCGTGCGCGATGCCATGTCGCGCGCCATCGCGCCCTGGATCAGCGACTCGAGCCCCTCGGGGATCGACGACTCGAATGCACGCGGCCGCGCGGGCTCCTCGTTCAGCAGCAGCGCGAGTCGGCTGACGGGCGGCAGGTTGCCGTACGGCGGCTGCCCCGCGAGCATGTGATAGACGATCGCGCCGATCGAGTAGACGTCGGCGAGTGGACCGGCATCGGCCGGTCGGCGCGCTTGCTCGGGAGCCATGTACGTTGCGGTGCCGATCACGGCGCCGGTCCGCGTCAGGTCCTCGTCGTCATCGACCTTCGCGATGCCGAAATCGAGGACCTTGACGAGTGGCGTGGCGTCGCGCTGGCACAAGAACATGTTCGACGGCTTGAGATCGCGATGCACGACACCGACCGCGTGTGCGGCCGCGACGCCACGACAGATCTGCCGCGCGATCGGAATGGCCTCCGCGATCGGTAGCTTCCCGACGCGGTCGAGGTGCACTTGCAGGTCCTCCCCTTCGAGCAGGTCGGTGACCAGACACGGGCGATCATCCTGCGTGCGCAGCACGTCGACAGCGCGCAGGACGTGCTCGGAACGGATGCGTGCGGCCGCGTGTGCCTCGCGCTCGAACCGCGCGAGCAGGGCCGGTTCGCGCGCGAGCTCGTCGTGAATGATCTTGATCGCGAAGCGCGCATCGAGTCGCAGGTGCTCCGCTTCGTAGAGCCTGGCCATACCGCCCTGCCCGAGCACGCGCACGATCCGATACGTGTGACCGAGGACGACGCCGATCTGTGGATCGCCGGGCCGTGATGGCTCGCCGCGAGGCGTGGCATCGAGTGGACAGACGGCGAAATCGGCCGGGTACGCGCGGCCGCACGTGGAGCAGCTCCACGCGGTCCCCCCCGCGAGATCCGACGATGCGGCCATGGCCCTGCAGCCTAGTCCGGATTGGGCCGTCGGACGGTGCCGCAGCGCACCCAGACCTGTGTCCTGTAAGGCCGCATGCCAAGCTTCCAGCAAGCCTGGCCGGCCCACACGCGGATTCCGCGCGTAGGCCGATTCCGACGCGAAAAGCCGCCCCTCCCCTACACATCAATGGTGGAGCGGCCGACATGGATCCGTAGCGGCCACCCGGTCTACTCGTCATGATGCTCGACGTCTTCGTTCTCGATCCCGATCTAGTCCGCCGTGCCGACATCGTCGATGCACTGTGCGAGGTCCGCGGTATCGCGATTCGTGCCACCGGCGACGACATCGGCCAGGCGATCCGCCTGATGGATGCCGGCGAGGTCCAGGCCGTCGTCACCGTCGCGGACCTACCCGTCGCCTCGATCCTCCAGCTCACCGAACACGCGCGAACCCACCTCGCGGCCGACCTCGTCGTGCTGCTCGGGCGGCGCCCGCGCCTGCCGGGGCTGAGCGCGCTGTGGCAGGAGCTCGGCGCGCGCCACGTCGCCTTCACCATCAAAGATCTCGTGGCATGCACCGCCGCGCTGGCCGACGAGAATGCTCGCGCACACGCGCACGCGCTGCACGAGAGCGCGGATCGCCAGCTCGCGACCACGGTTGCCGTCGACAGCGCGGGGACGAGCGCCGTCCGCCTGACGCTGCGCCCGCGGCGGGGGGGCACGACGGCGGCGCTCCTGTCGAGTAGCGCGCCGACCACCTCGCTCGCCGACGTGCTCGGCGATGCGCCTCGGCGCTGGCGCCACGCGATGCCGAGCGAGATCGAGCTCTCCGTCGAGCTCGGCGGTGCGGTTCCGCGCGTGGCGTGCACCGGCGATGACGTCGAGCTGGGGGCGCAGCGCCTCGTGCTCGACGCGTGCGATGCCCTGCCCCTCGGCGGCACCGTGTGGCTCTGCGGCGAGCGCTCCGGTCCGCATCACGTCCGGCTGCAGGTCCTCGAGAGTAGCGGCCAACCACGTAGCCCCGGGCGCGGCATCGACACCGTCCGCGCGATCGCGCTGCGCTACGGCGGTGACGCCCGCAGCGTCGACCTCGGCGGGGCGACGCTCGTCGAGGTCACGTTGCCCGCCGTCGTCGCGCCGTCGAACTAACCGCGGTCACGCGAGATCCGTTTGCGGGCCGCCCGCGCGAGCTTGCCGAGCTCCAGTACCGTGACCGGAACGAGCCCGAGCGCGATCGTGGCGAGGGTGCCCGCGGTGCTGATCGGGCCGATCCCGAACAGCGACTGCGTCCACGACACGTGATGAATGCCGACCTGGACGAGGGCGGAGACGCTCACGACGAGCAGCAGCGTCAGGTTGCCGAATGCGCCGACCTGCCAGAACACGCGCGTGGCGCTGCGGGCCGCGAAGGCGCGGAACAGCTCGCTGAACACGAGCACCGAGAACGCGAGATCGCGTGCCTCGCCGAGATCGCGGTTCGCGAGTGCCCACGCGAACACGCCGAGGGTCAGCGTTGTCTCGAGTAACGCGGTGAACCCGATGACGAACCACTGCTCGCGCCCGAGCAGCGGCTCGGCCGGGGCACGCGGCGGCCGCCGCATCGCGTCCTCGTCCGTCGGATCCATGACGAGGGCGAGCGCGGGCAGGCCGTCCGTGACGAGGTTGATCCAGAGCAGCTGGACCGGAACCAGCGGTAACGGCATCCCCGCGAGCGCCGCGACCAGCATGACCAGCAGCTCACCCGCGTTACCCGCGAGCAGGTAGACCACCGCTTTGCGAATGTTGTCGAAGATGCCGCGGCCCTCGCGGACGCCTGCGACGATGCTCGCGTAGTTGTCGTCGGCGAGCACGATATCCGAGGCCTCGCGCGTGACCTCGGTACCGCCCTTGCCCATCGCGATGCCGATGTGAGCCTCGCGCAGCGCCGGCGCATCGTTGACGCCGTCTCCCGTCATCGCGACGATCGCGCCGCGTGCCTTCCACTCGCGTACGATCCGGATCTTGTCCTCCGGTGTCGCGCGAGCGTGGACAAGCTCTTCAACCGGCTCGCCTTCGCGCACCAGTCCCAGCTCGGTCGCGATCGCGCGAGCGGTCAATGCGTGGTCGCCCGTGATCATGACCGTGCGAATTCCGGCGTCGCGCGCCGCCCCGATCGCCGCGATGGCCTCGGTCCGCGGTGGATCCGCGATGCCGACGAGCCCGAGCATCGTCAGCTCGTCCATCCCGGTACCGTCTGCTACCGCGAGCACGCGCAGGCCGCGCGCCGCGAGCTGCTGCGCCGCCTCGACGACACCCGCCGTGCCCCGCGTGCAGCGTGGCAGCAGCGCCTCGACCGCTCCCTTGACGTACCAGCGTCGCTCGCCGCCCTCGAGGCGACAGATGGCCATCTGCTTCGTCGCCGGATCGAACGGGATCACATCGATCCGCGGCCGTCGCTTCTCGATCTCGGCGCGATGCACGCCACGCTCCGCAGCGGCGAT
This sequence comes from Kofleriaceae bacterium, assembly GCA_036794935.1. GTDB lineage: Bacteria > Myxococcota_A > Polyangia > Haliangiales > Haliangiaceae > JABFXX01. The sequence continues at coordinate 8,070 of DAIRFU010000207.1, forward strand.
CAAGATCGCGATCTCGGTCGTGTCGCCGACGCCGCCCTGAAGGTCCGCCGCGAGCTCGGCATCGCAGCAGGCAGCGGCCGCATCGACCACACGTGCGTGATCGGGTCCCCAGAGCTCGCGCACCCGCATCGAGCCGGTCGTCAGCGTGCCGGTCTTGTCGGTGCAGATGACCGTCGTGCAGCCGAGTGTCTCGACCGCGTGGAGTTTGCGCACGAGCACGTTGCGGGCGGCCATGCGCCGGACGCCGATCGCGAGCGCGATCGTGACCACTGCCGGGAGCCCCTCCGGCACCGCGGCGACCGCGAGCGACACCGCCGAGAGGAACACCTCGAACGCGGATCGCTCGTGAAGCAGCCCGACGGCTGCGACGATACCGACGATCGCGAGGCACGCGATCATGAGCATCTTGCTCACTGTCGCCAGGCGGATCTGGAGCGGCGTCTCGGTCTCCTGGGCGCTGGCGAGCAAGTGCGCGATCGTGCCGAGCTGCGTCTGCATGCCGGTCGCGACGACCTCGGCGGTACCGGCGCCGGCCGCCACGGACGTTCCGGCGAACACGTGATCGTGTTGCTCCGCGAGTGGCGCGCTCGGGTCGCTCGGCACCAGGCGCTTGTCGACCGGCATGCTCTCGCCGGTCAGCGCGGCCTCGTTCATCGCGAGGCGGTGTGCCTCGACGAGGCGCGCGTCGGCAGCGACGACATCCCCTCCTTCGAGCAGCAACCGATCGCCCGGCACGACCTCGGCGGCCGCGATCAGCTCGGGATGGCCATCGCGCAGCACGCGCGCCCGCGGCGCTGTCATCGCACGCAAAGCGAGCACCGCGCGCTCCGCGCGATACTCCTGGAAGAAGCCGACGAGCGCGTTGACGATGAGGATCGTCGCGATCGCGATCGCGTCGACCACTTCGCCGAGCACGCCCGAGATCGCCGCGGCGACCAGCAACAGCCAGATGACCGGACTCGCAAACTGGGCCGCAAGGATTCGCCACGGCGGGACCGAGGCCGCCCGCGCGAGCTCGTTGCGGCCGTACTGGCCGAGGCGCGCCGCCGCTTCGGCCGCCGTCAGCCCCGGCGAGGGCTCCGCCGGCGGCGCCGCCACTGTCAATTGCACGGCCCCGATCGGTTTCAAGCGCCGTGCCGAGCCGGCTCCTCGGGTTCGGGCCGAGCGAATGACGTCGCGGGAACGTCCACTCTC
>DAIRFU010000207.1:9273-10471 GCA_036794935.1 Kofleriaceae bacterium
GACACCGCCCCTCGTCGCTCCTCGCAGCGCTTGCGTTCCCCCGCGCAGAGCGTGCGCATGGCGCGCGCCTTCCCTCGCGACGAGGCCCGGCCGGCGGTACGGCGCTTGCTCCTCCACGACGGCATGAAGGCCTTCCGGCTGACGCGGTTCGGCGCCCCCGCGGAGCTTCGCGAAACAAGAGTCCCCGAGCCGGGACCAGGTCAGGTGCTCATCAAGATCGCCGGCGCGGGTGCGTGTCACTCCGATCTCCACCTGATGGACTGGCCCGAAGGTCAGCTGCCGTGGCGCGTGCCCTTCACGATCGGTCACGAGAACGCGGGCTGGGTGCACGCGCTCGGAGCCGGCGTGACGGGCCTCGCGGTCGGCGATGCCGTCCTCGTCTACGGACCGTGGGGCTGTGGACGGTGCCGTCCGTGTCACCTCGGGCGCGAGAACTACTGCGATCGCGCCGCCGAGCTCGGTGGTGCGGGCGGAGGGCTCGGCTTCGATGGCGGCATGGCCGAGTACATGATCGTACCGAGCGCGCGCTTCCTCGTGCCCATCGGCGATCTGGATCCCGTGCACATCGCGCCGCTCTCCGACGCGGGCCTCACGCCCTATCACGCGATCGCAGGCGTGCGTGACCGCCTGTCCCCGGGCGCGACCGCGATCGTGATCGGCATCGGTGGCCTCGGCCAGATGACCGTGCAACTGCTCCGCGCGACCACCGGCGCGCGCATCGTCGCCGTCGATACCGACGAGCACAAGCTGGAGATCGCGCGGCGGCTCGGTGCCGATCTCGTCATTCGCTCCGACGCGAACGCGCTCGAGACGATCCGGCGCGAGGCCGGCGGTGCCGATGTCGTGCTCGACATGGTCGGTGCGAACGACACCCTCGCCATCGGCGCGAAGGCACTGCGGGCCGAGGGTGCCCTCGTCATCGTCGGGCTCGCGATGGGCACGCTGCCAGTCAGCTTCTTCGCGCTGCCCTACGGAGCTGCCGTTTCCACGAGCTACTGGGGAACCATCCCCGAGCTGATCGAGCTCGTCGCGCTCGCGCGCGCGGGGCGCATCCACATGGAGGTCGAGACCTTCGAGCTCGACCAGGCCCCCGAGCTCTACGCGCGGCTCCGGCGTGGCGAGATCCGGGGGCGCGCCGTCGTCGTCCCCGCCCGCTGATGCATGCAGGCCGCGACGCTGGCGGCGAGCTTTGCCGGCC
>DAIRFU010000832.1:0-2864 GCA_036794935.1 Kofleriaceae bacterium
CGTGTGCGCGCCGATCAAGCGCAACATCGATTGGGACAGCTTCAAGGCGTTCACGAAAGCGTTCGCCGACAAGATGGCCGCCGACGAGCCGAAGAAGTACACCGCGAACATGGCGAAGGCCGCGCGCAAAGGCCGCATCTTCGTCGACTACCTGCGCAACGGCCGCAACGCGACGTTCATCACGCCGTACTCGCCGCGCGCGCGCACGAACGCGCCGGTCGCGGTGCCGATCACGTGGGAGGAGCTCGCGAAGGGCGTCGACCCGGCGGCGTTCACGACCAAGACGGTGCCCGCGCGACTCGCGAAGCTCGGCAAGGATCCGTGGCACGGCCTCGCGGAGGTCGACCAGGCGATCACCGCAGCGATGTGGCGCGCGCTCGGAGGCAAGCCGTGACGCGGACCGTGCCGCGTACGTCCGATCCGACGGTCATCGAGCACCGCCTGCTCGATCTCGCCTACACGACCGACGCGGTGATCACCGCGCCGCTGCTCGCGTACTACGTGCCGTGCCGGATCGAGGATGCCGAGCGCTTGCTCGATCGGCTCGCCGCCGAGGGCCGCGTGCGGCTCGAGGTCGACGACAACGGCAACGTCTCGTACGAGGTCCCGAACCGCCAGCGCATCGCGGTGCACCGGCCGCAGGCGGCGCTGCTCCGCCCCGAGCCGAGCTACGAGCTCGAGCTGCGCCCACCGCCGAGCCCGGCGGCCGCGGCGGTGCTCAGCATGATCGTGCCGGGCGCGGGCCAGCTCTACGCGGGCCGCCCGCTGGCCGGCATCACCTGGTTCGCGCTGGTCACGATGGGCTATCTGCTCCTGATCGTGCCCGGCGTGCTGCTCCACATCCTGTGCGTCGCGGCCGCGGCGGGTGCCGCGTATCACTGGCGCCCGAGCCTGGCGTGAGCTCGCTCAGTTCGCCGCGGCGAGCCGGCGCAGGAACGGCACGACCTGACGGTTCGTGACGTCCTCGGCGACCGCCTCGAGGCAGTCGCGCATCCCGCTCATCACGTCGCGCGCGGAGTTGCCGGTCATCGCCTTCGCGGAGCCCGACGCGGACGCCGCCTTGTTCGCCTCCCACTTCTCGCCGCCGTCCTTGCCGCCCCACGGCGCGATCCGGATCGCGACGGTGCACGCGATCGTGGTCTGGCGCGGCCCCTTCGTGATGTCGATCTTCTTGACGTTCGCCGCGACGATGTAGGCCTGCGAGCGGCTCTGCGACAGCTCCTTGCGCGTCGGCAGGCCGCCCGGCCAGCTCGTCGCATAGCCGGTCTTGCTCTCGATGCCGCGGCGCACGATCCGCAGCACGCGATCGGGCGCATCCTTCGGGGCCTTGCGCGACTGATCGGTCGTGCGATCGATGTTGACGAACACGGGTGGCGCGTGGCTCGACCGTGCTCGCCGCAGTCCGGACAGGCCCTTCAATGTATCGGCCGCCGTGCTCCTCACCTTCGCGTCGCGATCCTTGCGAGCCGCGCGCTCGAGCGCGTCGAGTGCGAGCTCGCGTGCATCATCGGCGGTCGCCGCGTTCACCATCCTCGCGAGCGCGAGAGCCGAGACGCGGCGGATCGTCGCATCGCCATCGTGGGTCAGCGATCCGGAGACCGCGAGCACCGCGCGCGCGTCCTTGCTCTTCGAGAGCGCGAGCGTCGCGGCGAGCCGCACCTTCTGGCTGTGCGAATGCAGCTCGCGCACGCTCTGATCGATCGCGTCGGCATGTGCTGTGCGTGACAGCAGCAAACAAGCCGCAACCACCGCAAGCGCGCGCGACATCGTGCATGAGGTTATCACGCACGTTTTGCTGTGAGCACGCCCACACCTCCCACCTTCGCGTAGACTTGCGGCGTGAGCATCATCGACAGCGTGCGCGTGCTCGGTGCGATGGCGCGCATCACCGCACCCAGTCTCGTCGAGGCCGCGCGCGGCTCGCTCGAGCGGGACTCGATCGACGAGCGCGCACGCTGGTTCGGCCGGCGCGTCGTCGATCTCCTCGACATCGACCTGCGCGCGACGGGCGCGGAGCACGTGCCACCTGGTCGCGCGTATGTCTACATGTCGAACCACCAGAGCCACCTCGACATCCCGGTGCTCTATGCGACGCTGCCGTCGTCGACGATCCGCATGCTCGCGAAGACCGAGCTGTTCCAGATCCCGCTGTGGGGCCGCGGCCTGCGCGCCGCCGAGTTTGTCGAGGTCGATCGCAGCAACCACACGCGCGCGGTGCAGTCGATCGAGCAGGCCGCGCGCCTGCTCCGCGACGGCGTCAGTATCTACCTCGCGCCCGAAGGGACTCGCTCGCGCGACGGCCGGATCGCCAGGCTCAAGAAGGGCGGCTTCCACCTCGCGATGGACACCCACACGCCGATCGTGCCGGTCGCGATCCGTGGCACGATCGACATCCTGCCCCGCGGCGGCAAGGTGATGCGGACCGGCAAGCGCGTCGACGTGACGATCGGCGCGCCGATCGACGTCACGGCGCGCGAGCTGCCGAGCCTGATGGACGAGCTTGCCGCGTTCTTGAAGCAACACGTCGAGAGGTAGCGGAGACTACGGGGTTTTCTTGCTTGCTCCCGGTGCGCGTCAACGCCCTGGTTTCTGCGGTACATTGTCGGGGTGACCTGGGTCGTGCCGTTGGCGCTCGGGGGCCTCGCCATCCTCGTGATGGTGACGTTCACCATGATTACCGCCCGCCGCCGACATCACGCCGGCGTCGCTCCTGCCGCTGTCGTGGGACCGGCGGTCCTGATTCACGACATCAACGACGACCGGTGCACGGGCTGCGATGCCTGTGTCGCCGTCTGTCCGACCAATGTCCTCGACCTCGTCGCGAACAAGAGTCGCGTGCTCCGCTTCGAGGACTGCATCCAGTG
>DAIRFU010000208.1:0-10455 GCA_036794935.1 Kofleriaceae bacterium
GGAGGCGCGATGTCCTCCTCGGTCCCGACGGTACCCTGACCGAGGAGCTGGAGCAGAGCCGCGAGACGCTCGCGCCGCTGCAGGCCGCGTGTGATCGGTTCGAGTCACTCGCGGAGCTCTCGACGTTGATCGCGATCGGCTACGACACGCCTGCGTTCCAGGAGAAGTGGTGGCACGCGAGCTACTGGAAGCACTGGGCGGCGGGCGACAAGATCTGCAAGCAGCTCGGCATGGACGATTTCGGTGACGACGTCATCCCGGCGTACAACGAGGTCGCCGAGCCACGAAACGTGATGCGCGGTGAGGTCGAGCGGCTGGACAAGCAGATCGGTGAGCTCCACGAGCTCGTACGCGAGCACGACCGGCTCGCCGACCGGCTCGCGCACCTCGACGAGGTCTACCTCGGCGAGGCGCAGGACTTCCTCGGCGAGCACCTGATGAACGCCGACGCCGCGCTGCTCGAGGAGTGGGCCAAGGACGAGCCGGATCTGCTGCGCGCCGTGCAGATGGGCGTGCGCAAGATCGCCGGCATCCAGGCGAAGCGCTCGATCCTCGTCGATATCAGCAAGTCCGGCGTGCCCCAGATGATCCAGCAGCTCGAGACGAAGCAGGCGAAGGCGCACCGCAAGTACAACAAGTACTCGCGGCCCAAGTACGCCTATTCGTCACTGCCGGCGAACGTCGTCGATACCGGCTTCGACGAGCGCTCCGGCAAGCTGCGCACGCAGATCGACAAGCTCGAGCGCCGGCTCGACACGCTGATGGCGAACCAGAACTACGCGGGGTTCGACCTCCACAACGATCCGTACCTGTGGTGGTGGTACTTCACCGAATCGGCGCCGCCGCGCTATGCGCCGCACTACCACGACTACTACCGCCGCAACCCGAGCTTCCAGCTGGTCACCGATCCGGACTACGTCGACATGTCCGATCACGGCGAGGACGTCGCCCGCGCGTTCGCGGCGGGCGATGCCGAGCAAGGCGGCTACCTGTCGTGAAGCGCGTGCGCGTCGTCAGCTACGCGATCAATGGCCGCGGCCTCGGTCACCTGGTGCGCCAGCTCGCGATCCTGCGCTGGGTCCGCCGCTACGGCGCGCTGCTCGACGTCAACGTCGAGTGCTGGGTGCTCACCACATCCGAGGCCGACACGCTCGCGCGCCGCGAGGGCATCCCGGCGTTCAAGATGCCATCGAAGGCGATGATGCGGGACGCGTCGATCGACCCGGCGCGCTGGCTCGCCGTTGGCCGCCAGTGGGTGATGAACGCGATCGCGGGCCTGTCGCCGGACGTGCTCGTCGTCGACACCTTCCCGGGCGGCAGCTTCGGCGAGCTGCTGCCGGTGCTCGAGACGGTGCCCACCCGCGTGCTCGTCGCGCGCGCGGTCAAGGACGACATCGCCGGAGACGACGCGTACCGCGCGCTGCTGCCGCTGTATCACAAGGCGATCGTCCCCGACGCGCGCGGCGTCGGCCCGATCCTCCTGCGCGAGCGCGAGGAGCTGATGCCGCGTGACGAGGCCCGGACCGCGCTCGGCATCAGCCGCGACCGCGCGGTCTACATCACGCTCGGCGGTGGCGGTGACGAGGCGGCCGCCCGCACGCTGCCGGTGCTCGCCGATCGGCTCGTCGCGCGCGGCTGGCACGTCGTCGTCGGTGCCGGCCCGCTCTACCTCGGTCCCGAGCGGCGCGGTCCGCACGTGACGTGGATGGACCGCTACGTGCCGCTCGAGCTGATGCAAGGCGTCGACGCCGCGGTGTCGGCCGGCGGCTACAACAGCGTCACCGAGCTGATGTTCGCCGGCGTGCCGGCGGTGTTCCTGCCGCAGCCGCGGATCGCCGACGATCAGGATGGCCGCGCGCGCGAGGCGGCGGCGGCCGGTGCGGCGCGGCTCGCGACGTCGCTCGACGAGGTGCCGGACCTGCTCGAGGCGCCCGGCGATCCGGCGGCCGCGCGCGCGCTCGTACCACACAACGGCGCGCGTACCGCGGCGGCGGAGATCCTCGCGACCGTGCTATCGGGCGCGGACGTCGCGATGGCGCAGAGCGTGGTCACACCCGAGCTGTGGGCGCGCGCACAGCGGCTAGGTGGCGCCGGCGCACTCGAGGCGGTGAGCGTGCTCGTCGGCGACGCGCCGAGTGCGCAGAAGGAGCGCGACGCGCTGCTCGCGGAGCTGGTCGCCGAGGGCGCGCTGATCACCGGTCCGGTTCCCGCGCCGGCGAACGCGCCTGCGGCGGGCAGCCTCTATCTTCCTGGCCCCGCCCGGCGCCGCTCGCCGCCGGCGATCCGGATCGACAAGTTCCTCGCTGCGGCCGAGCAGGCCGAGGCGCCGCTGGCCACCGCGATCGCGATCGTGCGCGGCCTCAAGCGCAAGTTCCCCGCCGCCGGCCTCGACGCGCTCGTCGACGCGTGCGTCGTGCTGTTCCCCGCGTGGGCACGGTTCGCGGACTGGATGGGCGCGGTGTCGCTCGTCAACGCGCTGCCGTTCCAGCGCGGCGTGCCGATCGGTGAGGCCGCGGCCGGGCTCGCGGCGTGGCTCGCGCACGAGACCGATCTGTTCGACGCGCTCCGCCGGTTCGCTCACCTCGAGGGGAACGGAGCCCGCTCGCTGGGCGAGGTGCTGCGCGCGTTGCCGACCGAGGTCGAGGCGTGAGCAAGCGCGACGTGCTCGCCGCGATCGCTGCCGGCGTGCCGGGCCCGGGGCCGCGCACCGTCCACGTCGACGTCACGAACGCGTGCAATGCCGCGTGCATCACGTGCTGGGATCACTCGCCGTTGCTCGTCGAGCAGCGCTCGCCCGCCTGGAAGAAGCGCCGCATCGATCGCGCGATGTTCGACGAGCTGATCGAGGATCTCGCCGCGCTCGGCTCGGTGCAGGCCGTCATCCTGTCGGGCATGGGCGATCCGCTCGTCCACCCCGACATCTACGCGATGATCGAGCGGGTCAAGCGCGAGGGCTGGCACCTGACCGTGATGACGAACCTGATCGCCGCCGACATCGATCAGCTCGCCGCCGCGGGTGTCGACCAGTTCCTCGTCGGCGTGCACGGCGCGACGCCGACCGCCTACTCGGCATTCCATCCCGGCTGGGACGAGCGCGAGTTCTTCACGCTCTGCCGCTACCTGCGCCGGCTTGGCCAGACCGCGGCCAAGGTCCGCCACGTCCAGGTCATCAACCGCGACACCGCGCCGGAGTTCGTCGACATGGTGCGGTTCGCCGCCCAGTTCCGCGCCGACCGCGTCAACTTCAAGCTCGCGAGCCTCGCCGGCGGCACCGAGACCTGCCGGATCACCGACGAGCAGCGCCGGCAGCTCGCGACCGACGCCGTGCCCCGCGCCCGCGCCCTCGCCGCCGAGCTCGGCGTCGCGACGAACCTCGATCTGTTCGCGGCCCAGCTCGCGGCCGGCGACGAGGACGACTCGGCCACCGTGCCGATCGCCGAGGTCGGCTGCTTCCAGGGCTACGTCTACACCCGGATCACCGCATCGCTCGACGTCCTCTACTGCTGCAACACGGAGGTCAGGGTCGGCTCGCTCGCGGACGCGCGGCTCTCCGAGCTGTGGCGCGGCGAGGCATGGCAGGGCCTCCGTGACCGCCTGCGCCGGGGAGACTACTTCGCCGGCTGCGAGCGCTGCGGCAAGTTCGAGCAGAACGTCGCGTGGAGCCGGCGCGTGCGCGAGGAGCTCGGCGAGGCGGTGTGGCGCGAGGTCACGGGCGCGTCGCGCGCGGGTCACCTGCGAGTGATCGGATGACGGCGCGGGTGCCGACGATCGAGTGGCAGGTCGCGGGCGCGTGCAACTACGACTGCTCGTACTGCATCCAGAGCAAGCGCTACCGGCGCGGCCGGCCGCAGCGCGACCAGCTCGCGCGCGCGATCGACGCGTTCGCCGCCCTGCCCGGCCGCTGGGAGATCAAGTGCTCGGGCGGCGAGGCGTTCGCGCACCCGCTGTTCATGAGCTACGTCGTTCCCGAGCTGATGGCAAGGACGCCGCACGCGATCAGCGTACTGACGAACTTCTCGGCGTCGCGCGCCGAGCTGATGCAGTTCGCGCAGCTCACGCGCGGGCGGCTCGCCGTGTTCTCGGCGTCGCTCCACCTGGAGTTCACCACCGTCGAGGACTTCGCCGCCAAGGCGGAGTGGTTCGTGCTCCAGCTCGATCCGGAGGTCAGCTTCGTGGTCAACCAGGTCGTGGTTCCCGGCCGCGAGCGCGAGGTCGAGCACTGCCGCCAGGTGATCGAGGCGCGCGGCCTGCGCTGGTTCCCGCAGCTCTACAAGCACGACGGCGGCGTCCACGACTACGAGAACCCCGAGCTGCTCGTGCCGCTGCTCGGCAGGCGGCCGACGCCGCGCGAGGCGAACACGGCGCCGAGCTATCGCGGCCGCACCTGCTGGTCCGGCGTCGATTACTTCGTCGTCGACAAGGATGGCGATGCGTGGGCGTGCCGCACGGCGAAGCGTTACGGCGAGGGTGCGCTCGGCAACCTGTTCGAGGGCACGCTCGCCCGGCTCGCGGCGCCGTCGCCGTGCCGCTACGACATCTGCCCGTGCACGGTGCCGGCGAACCGCGGGATGATCGAGGGCATCGCGTGATCCCGCGCTATCCGCTCGAGGGCGTGGCGTCGTGGAACATGAACACGACGTGCAACTATCGCTGCAGCTACTGCACCCAGCGGTTCGTCGACGATCGCGGCCAGTGGGCGCACGACCTGCCGCGCTTCCTCGCCGCGTTCGCCGCGCTGCCCGGCGACTGGGAGATCAAGCTGTCCGGCGGCGAGCCGTTCCGTCACCCCGACTTCCTCGACGCGGTGCGCGCGCTCGTCGCCGCGCGACGCCGGGTCAGCGTCGTCACGAACCTCTCGGCGCCCCTCGACGAGCTGCTCGCGTTCGCCGACGCGACCCGCGCGCGTCCTGGCCTGATCTCGGCGTCGCTGCACCTCGAGTACGTCGAGCCGTCCGCATTCGTCGCGAAGCTCCGCGCCGTCCAGGCGCACCATGCCGGTCGGGTCGTCGTGACCTGCGTCGCGACGCGCGCCAACCTGCCCCGCCTCGCCGGGCTGCGCGACCAGTTCGCGGCCGCCGGCCTGCCGTTCCGCGTCCAGCCCGAGAAGCAGGACCGCGACGTGATCGACTACGACGCCGCCGAGCGCGAGCAGCTGATCCAGCTGGGCGGCCACAACGACACCGGCGCGATCGCGCCGTCATTCGCCGGCCAGCCGTGCTGGGCGGGCGCGCGCTACTTCATCGTCGATCACACGGGCGAGGCCTACCGCTGCTACCCGGCGCGCCGCCACCGCCGCGAGCACCTCGGCAACCTGCTCGACGCCACGTTTCGCCTGCGCATGGAGCCCGAACCGTGTCGCTACGCGTACTGTAACTGCACCGTGCCGCAACAGCGCGGCATGGTGGAAGCCCGGAGGTCCTGAGTGCTCGCCGGTCGCATGAAACTGAAATACTTCGTGGCGCTCGTCGCAGCGTTCTCGATCACCGTCATCGTGCTGCTGGCCAGAGCCTGCAAGTCGAGCGAGCCGCCGCCGGCGCCGCACGACCTGGTGACCACACCGCCGGCGCCGTCGCCCACGCCAGCGCCACCGCCGGCGCACCCCGGCGCAGAGCTCGCCGCGCGCCCGTACGATGCCGACGTGATCGCGTGGCGCGAGCGCTCGATCAGCGGTGACAAGCAGAAGGACGTCAGCAAGGGCAAGCCGTACAAGATCAACGTCTACAAGGACGCCGGCCACGGCACCGTCAACCGCGCGAAGGTCGACGCCGACCGCGACGACAAGTGGGACGAGAAGTACACGTTCGAGCCCGACCAGATCACGCTCGAGCGCGCGCCCGCCGACGACGAGCACTACACCGAGACGTATCACTGGACCGGCAGCGCCTGGCTGCCGGAGGGCGCGGAGACCACGCCGGTCGAGGTCGCAGAGACGACGCCAACGCCGAGCGATCCGAATGCCGCGACGCCCGATCTGGCCGCGCGCGGCTACGACGCCGAGGTGCTCGCGTGGCGCGAGCGCACCGCGTCGGGCGGCAAGCTCAAGGACGTGACCAAGGGCAAGCGGTACAAGATCAACGTCTACCAGGACGCCGGTGCGAGCCACGTCAACCGCGCGAAGGTCGATGTCGATCGCGATGACAAGTGGGACGAGAAGTACACGTTCGAGCCGGAGAAGATCACGCTGCAGCGCGCGCCCGCCGACGACGAGCACTACACCGAGACCTATCACTGGACCGGCCGCGGCTGGACGAAGCAGTAATTACTTCGCGAGCAGCTGATCGATCAGCTTCTCGGCCAGCTCGGCCGGCGGATCGGGCTCCGGGAGCCCGCCGTAGATCGCGCTGATATCGCGCATCGGCACGTCGTCGTTCCCGATCCCGGTGCCGTAGCGGCCGTACGGGATCGTCTCCGACTTGCGCAGCGAGACCTCGCCGCCGACCGGGCCGACCTGGCGAATGAACCCCTTGTGCAGCGCGGTGCCGACGCGCGCCGGGCAGCGGCACGGGTTCATCGGGTTGACGTGCTCGCAGCGCGGCGCGAGGTAGTCGCCGATCTTCTTGCGCGCGCGCGAGAGCCGGACCTTGTAGGCGCTCTCGGTGATGCCCAGGCTCTTCGCCGCGTCCTCATCCGGCAGCTTCAGAACGTGGCAGACCACGAACGCGGCGCGCTCGCCGGGCGGCAGGCAGTTGACGACCGCGGTCATGCAGCCCTGCTTGAGCTCCCAGAGCAAGAAGTCGCGCTGCGGATCGCTGAGCGAGCGCACCACGTCGGTGCGCGTCGACTCGCTCCGCAGCGTCTCGTCGAGGATGTCGAAGTTGACCTCGGGCTGGCGCGGCAGGCGCTCCTCGAGAATCTGATTCGCGATGCCGAGCAGCCAGACCTCGACCTCCTCGGTCCGGGCAGGCCTCGAGTCGAGCTTCGCGACGGCTGCAGCAAACACGTCGGCGAGGTAGCGCTCGGCCCGTCCGCGATCGAGCGTCAGCCGAAACATGAAGTTGTACAGTCTGCGCCAGTGCGGCTCGACGAGTCCGCGCAGCTGTTCACGCTCCAGCTTGGCCATCATTCGGGGGCACCATGGTACACTACGACGGCGGTCGGGGCCCACGTAGCAGCGCTCCTCTGGCGCACGAGCTGCGCCGCGACGCCCGAACAGCCCCCGATCGCGAGATGGAGGCCGGCCCGCCCGCGATTCTCGTAGGACGATTTGCAGACCGCGGCCGCGCGGGATCGACGGGTCCGTAGGCGGGCACACGCTCGTTGCACCGTTCCGGGGCCCCGTGCCCGTGCCAGCTCGCCCGACTCTTCCGTGATAGCGTCGGAGCCGTGCGGGCTCGGATCCTCGCGAGCTGCCTCGGCCTGTGGGCGGCGTGCTACTCGCCCGACAAGCCCGCATGTGGCTTTCGCTGCGCCCAGAGCGGCGAGTGTCCGGACGACTACGTGTGCGCCGCCGACGGCTGGTGCCACCTCAGCGGCAGCCCGGACTCGACCGTCTGCGTCGTCGATGCGGCGCCCGATACACCGCAGCCAATTGATGCACCTCCGATCGATGCCGACACGGCAGCGCCCACCGTGTTCGCGATCACACCCGCGGACGGTGCGACGGACGTGCCGACCAGCGAGACCGTGCGGGTCGAATTCGACGAGCCGGTCTACGGCGTCTCGGCCACCAGCTTCCTCGTCAGCGCGAACGCGACGAACCTACCTGGCACCGTCACGTCGATCGATCCGTACAACTACCTGTTCACGCCGACGTCGCTGTTGCCGCCGGCCACGACGATCACCGTCACCCTGACCAGTGACATCGTCGATGGCTCCGCGAACCCGCTCGCGACGTTCACGTCCGCGTTCACGACCGGCACCTGACCGGGCTACGAGATCTGGAGCTTCGGCTTCGCCGGTGCCGCCGGGGGCGCCGTCTTGTCCGCGGACGTCGGCTGGCCCGACTCGACGAGCCCGACGCGGCCGGTGACCTCGCCGAGCGGATCCTCGAACGTCGCCAGCTCGCGGCTGACCTCGGCGACCAGGTCCGCCTTCTCGCGATACGGCATGAACGCGCTCTTGAAGCCAGAGATGATGATCTCCTTGATCGTCGCCAGCGACCACCCGTAGTGCTTGTGACACAGGTGGAATTCCTTGGTCACGGTCGTGTCCGACATCAGCCGGTTGTCCGTGTTGATCGTGACGCGGACGCCGTAGTCGACGAAGAAATCGACCGGGTGCGTCTCCCAGCTCCTCGCCGCGCGCGTCTGCACGTTCGATGACGGGCACACCTCGATCGGAATCCGGTGATCGTTGACGTAGTTGAGCAGGTCGCCATTCTCGACGAGGCGCGTGCCGTGCCCGATGCGGTGCGCGCCGCACTTGTGAATCGCCTGGTGCACCGAGTCCGGGCCGAATGACTCGCCGGCGTGCGCGGTGCAGTTGATGTTGTTGTCGATGACGAGCTGGAACGCCTGGCGGTGCACCTTCGCCGGGTTGTTGACCTCGCTGCCCGCGAGATCGAAGCCGACGACGCCGCGGTTCTTGAACGCGACGCACAGCTCGGCGATCCGCAGCGACATCTCCGGCGAGAGCGTCCGGATCGCGCACAGGATCACGCCGTAGCGCACGCCGAGCTCGCGCTTGGCCGTACGTAGTCCGCGCAGCACCGCCTCGACCACCTGGGCCGGGCGCAGGCCGTCGCGCGTGTGGAGCAGCGGCGAGTAGCGCACCTCCAGGTAGCGCACGTTCTCCTTCCACGCGTCCTCGGCGAGCTCGTACGCGGCGCGCTCGAGCCCAGCTTCGGTCTGCAGCACCGAGAGCGTGATGTCGAACGCGCGCAGATACTCGTCGAGCGACGACACGTGCTCGCCGGCATACAGCATGCCGAACAGCTCGCCGCGGTCGAACGTCGGCAGCTTGACGTGGTGCTTCTTCGCGAGGTCGAGCACCGTATCGAGACGCAGCGAGCCATCGAGGTGACAGTGCAGATCGGTCTTCGGCAGGCGCTGGATGAGCTCGGGCGGGATCTCCATCTCGGGACTATCAACCTGGGGCATGGGCCATGCAACACCGACGGTTTGCCATGCGTTTTCCAGCAGCTTTCACGGTGATCGCACTCGGGGTCGCCGGCACCGCGACGGCGGCGCCGAAGCAGGAAGAGATCAGCGGGCGCGTCAGTCTCAACGAAAAGAACGCGAAGGACCGCGACTCGCCGCGTCCACCCTCGGGCTGGATCGAGCTGGCCTCGCCCACTCCGGCCAAGCACGGCACCGAGTTCGTCGTCATCGGGCGCGAGGCTGGGTACTTCTCGCAGCTACGCGTGAAGGCGACCAAGGGCCGGACCGTGGTGCGCCGGGTCAAGGTGTTCTTCGCCGACGGCGGCACGCGTACCGTGAAGCTCGACCGCGCGGTCGCCAACCGTGGGCGCGACTCGGTGGTGGTCTCGCTCGGCGAGCCGCGGCCGATCGATCGCATCGTGGTCACGACCGATCCCGGCACGCGCGGCATGTATGCGGTCTACGGATCGTCGTCGGGCGGCGGCGCCACCGTGGTCGGCTCGCGCTGATCGAGCTCGATACCGGCGAGTCCGTAGAGCCGGGCAACGGCGGCACGGAGCCGTTCGCTCTCGAAGTCGTCGCCGAGCCAGTAGCGGCTCCGCTCGAGCGAGTACTGTGGAACCCGTACGGTCGTCGCCGGCGGCGCGTCCTCGATGCGCGCGAGTCGCGCCGCGAACTCGCGATGAGCGACGCGATACGTCGCGACCAGCCGAACCCCGACGAACGCGATCGCGACAGCCGCGCCCCCCGCGAGCAGGCGCCGTCCGAGGGGGCCCGCGCGCCTCGTCACCCAGCTCGCCGCGGCGGCGCAGACGAGCGAGGTCGACGCAAAGTACAGCCGGTCACCATGCTTGGGCGACGCGTACAGCGCGAGCACGGCGAGCACCGCCATCGCGATCGCGACGAGCTCGAGCCGGCCTCGCGACGCCGGCTCCGTCGCGCGGCCCTCGCGAAAGCGGCGGTGCGTCGCGAGCGCGATCCAGATCAGCAGCGGGACCAACGCGATCAAGAACCAGCCGACGATCGTCAGATTGACCAGCGCGCCGCGCTCCATCACCCGCTCGATGATCGACTGCTCGGTCGCGAGCCCGTGATACCGAATGCTCTGGGCGGGTGCGGCGAACAGCGCGATCGTCCCCGCGAGCGTGCCGAGCACACCCGCCCATGCCCAGGCGACGAAGCGCTCCCCGCGCCGCCAGTACACGACCAGCGCGAGCACGCCGGCGGCGAGCACGACGGGCGAGGTGTGCTCGTTACCGAGTCCGCTCGCGACTCCGAGCACGAGCATCGGCGGCACCCACCACCAGCCACGCCGTCGCGGCTGCTCGGCGTGGAGCCGGTACGGCACGAGCCAGACGAGGTTGATGCAGAAGCTGAACACGTAGTTGCCGGTGAACGGCTGATAGAACAGCAGCGG
>DAIRFU010000833.1:0-2455 GCA_036794935.1 Kofleriaceae bacterium
TTCTGTGCTTTCGCCGGCGCAGCTACCCGTGGCACGAGACGATCGACAAGCCGGTCACGATCCGGCTGTTCGCCGGCAAGAAGCTGCTCGGCCAGCTCACCGTCGCGCCCCCGGCCGGCCCGTTCTCGGAGCTCACGTTCAACCTCGCCGCGCACGCGCTGCCGGGTGCCGAGGCGGAGCTGCGCACCGAGGCCACCGGTCCGTACCGCGTGTTCCACTGGTTCGTGCTGCAGCCCGAGTGACTAGCGCAGCTCGCGGCGGACGATCGCGGCGCCCTCGGCGAGCGCACGCAGCTTCTGGATCGCGACCACGCGCGGCAACTGCTTGAGGCCGCAATCGGTCGTCAGCGTCACCCGCTCGGGCTCGATGTGCTTCAGCACCTTGCGGATGCGCTCGGCGACCTGCTCGGGCGCCTCGATCTCGAGCATGCGGACGTCGATCACGCCGGCGTGGACCTTCTTGTCGCTCGGCAGCTTGCGCAGCAGCTCGGCGTCCGCCATCTCGCGGCACGCGAAGTCGAGCACGTAGGCGTCGACCTTGACGCCGTGATAGTGCGGCAGCACCTCGCGGTAGCCGCCCGCGGTCATGCCCTCGAGCTTGTTGCCCCACGCGTTGCCCATGCAGAAGTGCCACGCGCGCTCGATGCCCTGCGGGATGCTTGCCATCGTGCGGTCGACCGTCTCGCTGACCCAGTCCCAGTCCTTGTCACCCGACAGGTGCGGCATCCACGCGCCGAGGTCCTCGAGCTGGACGTGCTTGCAGCCGGCCTCGACGACATCGGCGATCTCGGCGCTGAACACGTCGGCGAGTGCGCGCGACAGCTCGTAGCGGTTCTTCACCGGTCCCGAGCGCCCGAAATGGAGCGGGACCGATTCACTCGGGCCCGCGGGGAAGTGCGCGAGGGTCGAGAGCTGCACCGGCCCGGCGCCGATGCACGCCTTGATCGGCTTCTGGGTGTGGCTCTGCGCCCAGCCGTAGAACAGTGCCATGCGCACCGGGCCGCGCTCGATCGGTCCCTCGACCGCGACGCCGCCCGCCTCGTCGAGTGCCCACAGGTCGCGGCCCTTCGCCTTCGCGCGTGCGGGGTGCGGCAGCTTCTCGGCGGAGAATCCCCGCGTGCGCTCGAGCCAGTACCAGAGGAACGAGCCGATGCCCATGTGGTAGTCGTCGAACCACATCTGGCCGTCGGTGAGGATGTCGAGCCCTGCCTCTTCTTGATCCTGGATCACGACGCGAGTGGCGTCGTGAAATGCCTCGGCATGCGAGGCGACCTTGAAGGCCTCGAGCACGT
This sequence comes from Kofleriaceae bacterium, assembly GCA_036794935.1. Lineage (GTDB taxonomy): Bacteria > Myxococcota_A > Polyangia > Haliangiales > Haliangiaceae > JABFXX01. Next base: position 1,292 of record DAIRFU010000833.1, read on the forward strand.
CGCGGCCCGCGAGTTGCTGGGTGAACCACAGAGGCCGCGGGTACGAGCCGACCATCGTCGTCGGGAGCAGGTGCATAGGGGCGAGATACTACGCCCGCCCGCGCACGCCGCGCACGATCGACCTTGTCACCGACGTGTTACGTGGCGGGCCGGTGTCTTGCAGTCGCCGCCGTCATGCGGTCTCGCGTGCTCGCGCTCGTGCTGCTCGTACCGTCGCTCGCGCAGGCGCAGCCGCCGCCGGAGTACCGCGAGCGCGCGCCGTCGCACGCACCCGAGCTCATCTTTGGGCTGACGTTGCTCGGCGGCAGCTACGCGGGCTCGATCCTGTGGGCACGGGAGAGCGAAGGTGACCAGGGCGCGCTCTACGTGCCCGTGCTCGGGCCGTGGCTCGAGCTGTTCAGTCTGCCCGACTGCGGTGACCGCGATGTGTTCTGCTCGCACGGCAATGCGTCGCGCGGCGTGCTCATCGCCGCCGGTTTCGCCCAGCTCGTGGGCGTGGGCTTCACGCTCCACGGCGTGCTCGCGCGGCGCGATGACGAGAGGCGCCTGGTCGTCGCGCCCGTGGCCACGGCGCACGGTGGCGGCGTCTCGTTCGCGGGCCGGTTCTAGATCAGTAGAGCCGATGCAGGTGCGTGCCGCGGTAGTAGTGCGCGAGGATCTGGGTGTGCGTGCGCCCGGCCTCGGCCATGCCGATGGCGCCGAGCTGGCACATGCCGACGCCGTGGCCGAACCCGGCGCCGTCGAGCACGAACGCGTCACCGTCGCGGCGAACCTCGAACAGCGTCGACTTGAGGCCGCCGAGCAGGCGCCGGATGCGTAGATCGCCGATCACGTCGACGCTGCCCTTCGTGCCGGCGATCGTCAGCACCTTGATGCGGCCCGACACCCCGCGCTGCTTCGGCGTCAATGCCTTGATGCGGCCGACCTGCGGGAACTCGGCGGCGACGCGCGCGGTCAGATCGTCGATGCGGAGCCGCTCCGACCAGCGAAACCGGTTGTGCGATTTCGCGACGCGGCCGCACCAGAACCCTTTCGGATCCTCGGCGAGAAACGCGTGCACGTCGGTGACCTTCGACGAGCCGCCCTTGATGTCGTCGCGGTGGCCGCGCAGCGATGGATCCGGATCGCCGCATCGACAACTTCTGCCGAGATATCGTCAATCTC
>DAIRFU010000833.1:2465-2860 GCA_036794935.1 Kofleriaceae bacterium
CCGGATCGCCGCCCCAGATCGTCTCGTTGTCCTCGCTGTGACCGCCGCAGGTCGCGCTGTAGCGGACGTCGACGAGGCCGCCGCCGTCGCGGAGCAGCACGATGCCGCGCGTCCTGTCGACGGCCTTCGTCGTGCGCGGATCTTCGCGGCCCGCACCGGCGTACACCTGGCACTGCTGCGTCGAGCAGAGCAGGAACGGATCGGTCAGGTTGCGACGGCCGATCTTCTGGAGCAGCTCGGTGCGTGCCGCGATCGCCTGCGCCTCGAGTGCCGCGGGTGGCGAGTCCGGATACATCTCCGCGGGCACGATGCCGGCGAGCAGCTTGTCCTCGGGGACCGCGTTCGCGACGAGCAGCGAGCCATCGTGATCGAGCGTGACGTAGATCGTTCCCCAG
>DAIRFU010000209.1:0-721 GCA_036794935.1 Kofleriaceae bacterium
GCTCGAACACTCCGGCCGACTACACTCCGCGCATCGGCCGTCACGACGCGCTCGAACGTATCGCTCATGGTCATTCTCGGTGCGGTGATGCAAGTCATGGCAGCGTCAGCAGACCGAGCTGTCCCTGCTCGGTCGCCATCAGAATCCGACAACCGTCGGGCGAGACGCCCAGCCAACGTCCTCGCAGTGGCCGTCCTTGGCTCGGCGTAGCGACCGCGAGCGTCGCGATCGCATCACCGCAGTCGGCAGCGATCCATTGATGTGACGATGCGATCTGTGCACCCGTCGCGATCGCGCCATTCCATGGAACCTTGCTCCGCAATGCGCCGTCGAGGGTCCGTATGTAGAAGCCTCGATGTCCCCGGATGTCTGCGGTGGAGAGCGCAGTTCCGGACGTATCCTCGAGAGAGTCTTCTCCGTCATCCTCGTCCGGATCCTCGTCGTCCTCGGGGTCACGAAAGAACACGATGGCGTTCTCGCCGCAGGGCCCAGCCGCGAGCCGATACGCGTAGTCCGCAATCGGCAACTTCCTCACGAAGCGCTCCTCGATAACGGACGGCGGCTCCTCCGCGAGCTCGCGCATCGGAATCACGGCGAGGGAGTCTTTGCTTTCGCCGTGGAAGTGGCCGACCGCAGCAACGTGCGTCCCTGTTCCGACAGTCGAAAGCGCCTGCGCTCGGAACGTGGACACGCCATGCGCGGAGACTTGGCGACCACTCGG
>DAIRFU010000209.1:731-9542 GCA_036794935.1 Kofleriaceae bacterium
GGGCGCGAAAGAACACACAAACACTTCGTGAACCCCGGACAGCCCGAAGGCACACGTGATGCCGGTGCGGTCGTCCACGGCTGATATGTCTACCAACGGTTCGTCCTCGGCCCATTTCCATACACGCACACGTCGTGCCTCGGCCACGGCCACGTAGTCACCAGTCACAGACGCTACGACCTTTGCGGAGAGATCGAGCGCGGCGGGAAGCACAGCGCGTTTCACTCCGTCGAAGGAGATGGCGAGTAGGCCCTCGGACGTTCTAAGCACGGCGCGCTCGCGACCGAGTGCAGCAGAGAGGATGCGCTCTGGCGTCGGTAAGTGGCCCCAACGAAACGGCTCGAGAACAGGCTCGATTGTTGTCGTCATCAGCACCTGACCTGTTTCGGCTTGATGACGCGAGTCTGAATGCTCTTGAGGCCCTGGTCCAACGCCTTACTCTCGTCGGCTGTCAGTGTGGCAGAGCGAGGATCGATAATTCGGAATCATCAGTCTGCAGGAGCACGCGGAAACCATCGGGCGCGGCGGCAAGCCACCGACCAGCGATCGGTGGATGCGACGCGCTTGTCTCTACCAGCGAGACGAGCGCGACATGGCCCTCGCATTCGACAGCAATCCAGGCTGCCGTTGCCGCGAGCTTCGCATAAGGGCGCACCGGGCCCTGCCACGGATGCTTCAGGCCGAGTGTTCCGTCGAGCTTGCGGGTGTAGAATCCGTGCAATCCTCGAACATCAGCATACGCAGTATCTGTAAACGAGCCGTCCTCCTCGTCGTCCTCGTCGTCCTCCGGATCACGGAATACAACGAGACCATCCGCGCCGCTTGGGCCAAGTCCGAGCCGATACGCAAAATCTGCTATGGCGCGCTTCTTACGAAAGCGCGCGAACAACTTGTCCGGCGGTTGTGACAACTCGTCGAGCGGGATAACCGCCAACGAGGCCTTACCGCGGTAGTAGCCCAACGTTGCTACGTGGTGGCCATTCGCAAGCGCGACGCCGGAATCGATCAGGAACGTTTCGGTGCTCCCATTGAAGATTCGAGCGCCGGTCGCGAGGTCGTAGGCATCTAGCTTCGCCTGCGCAGGTTCATGCAAGACAACGTCCCGGCCACCGAGGCGAGCGAAAAGAGCACCGACACTCGTCCGGCCTGCATCCACCGCGATCTCGAAGACCGATTCGAGACCAGGTTGATGCCAGACGCAAGCGCGATTGGCGTCGAGAGCCATCACGAATTCCGACGACGGCGAGATAGCCACCTTCGTCGCGGGACAGACAAGTTGGATCTCCCGAACACATGAAGCCGCCGCGTCTGCGAGCTCGGCACTACGCAGCAACGTACCGTCCGCGACGACGAGGTGCTCCTCGCTCAGTGCGGCGACCACCGAATCGTGACGATCCTCGATGCCGCGTATGACGTGCAAACTCGGCTGCATGTCAGCACCTCAAGTGCTTTGGTTTGACGGAGGAGGGCTTGGCGTCAGTCATCATCTTTCGCGTCCGCCAGGGATTCGACAGCTATTCGTCGCCAAGAAGCGGCACGCCTTCCCAGGTCAGTGCCGGCAACTCGACCACTGGCTCTAGACAGATCACGATCTCCTGGTGGTCGCCGATCACGCCGGAGTCCGGCGGCCGCGACGCGACCGTCACGCGATATGTGCCGCTCTCGACCGCGAGCGTCTGTTCGACCGGGCACGACGGCTCCCAGTCCGTCAAATCATACAGATCGCGAATGCACACTGTGTTGTCTTGTACTCGGAGTGCTAGCCGGATTCGCCACGGGTATCGTGCCATCAGCGCCAGCGTTGGCTCACCGGCGCAGACGCGAACGTGATAGCTGCCAGGCGAGCCGGTACCGAAACCCACAATCGTTCCTTCGCGGACGTGTCGAGCGACCTCCGACGGATCCCAGTAATGCTCCTCGAGGTAGTTCGAGCCGCGCGCGATGTCGACTGCTGCGAAGGGCGAGTACAGGATGATACCGAGGCCGGCGATGTCAAGAGTCAGGTTCTTGAGTTCGAGCATACCTACTGTCCGTTCCATTGCAGAAGCTTCTCGAATGCGTCCTTCACGCTGACCCCCTTTGCGACGACGGTCCCATCCGGGAGACGCAGGTCGCCGCGAATCCCGTCGAGCGACGAATCCGAATAGGCGCTCCTGTACGCGTTGAGCAGCTGATCGTCCGTCATCAAGGGGTTGCCGCCCTGCAGCTTGATGCCGGCTTTCTTAGAGGCATCATGGATTCGCAGGTGCGCCTGACCCGCCTGTTCTGGGATGCCGTCCGGATAAAAGCGCGGCGTATTCGGCTTGTCGAACTTGCTGAGTGCCGACCGCCCTCGCGTGTTTACACGCTCGACCAAGTGCGCGCCCTCTCCGCTCGGCGTGAGCTTCCAGCTCTTCGGCGGAAGCTTGCCCGTGTGGCCGACGTCGCCAGGCACCGGAACTCGTGCTCCGGCCATCGTTCCCATTTCGTTCGGAAACTCCTTACCGGCCGCCTCGATTTTCGCGGCGTACTCGTCGGCTTGGGTGTTCCACGTCTTGCGGTCGGAGGTCTTCTTGAAGCTCTCCTCGAGACGTTCTCCTTCCTTCATTAGATCTCGAAGCCGTTGTCGTACTCCTGCGTTCTCGGGTGTGTCGGGAATTCCGTCGAGCGTGGCGCGAAGCTTGTCGACGACCGGACCGCAATCCCTGCTGCAGAGCCGAAAGCTCAGACGGCCCTGTTCATCGACCATGAACAGCTCGTGGTGCTCGCCGTCGATATCGATCTTGTTGGGCTCGCCAACGGTCTGCTCTCCTTCGTGCATCATGCCCGCGCCGTCTTTATCGAGCGGCTTCTTCGTCTCCGCCCCCATGTCACCGTGCTCCAGATCTTTGTCGACGCCGCGGCCTTCCCCGTGGTGCCCCTCGTGGCCGTGCGGCTTCTTCTTGAGCAGCTTTTCGATTGTCGGGAACGTCTCGCCGAGCTCCTTGAGGAGCTTGAGCAGGCGCTTGAATAGCTTCGTGCCCTTGACCGCTGCCGTGATGTACGGCGCGACGAGCGAGACGAGCGTCCAGAACACGAACGGGCCGGCGAGCTTGCCGAGCTCCTCGCCGATCGCCGACGGGCCCTGGCCGGCGAGCTTTAGCAGGTGCTTGTCGAAGTGTTCGCCCAGGTCCTGGCCGAGCGCGCAGGCGATCTCGAACGAGCTCGGCGACCAGAGGAGCTCGAGCAGCTTGTCCGCCTCGTTGAGGATCTTGAGCGGATCGGTGAACAGCTCCTTCAGCATGTCGAAGATGCCGACGATCTCGTCCTTCATCCCGATGGCGACGCCCTGATTGAACGCGAACGGGAACTCGAGCGCGTCGATCGGATGTGACTTGAAGGAGTCGAAGATCGCGTCGACGCTCTCGCCCCGAATGCGCATGAACATGCATTCGAGGAACTCGAGGATCGTCGCGATCGGTCGGGCGACCGGCTCCGTGACGGCGGCCGCGAGCGGCACCGACGCGGCACGCTCCGCGACACCCGCCTGGAACTTCAGATACGGGTCCTGGATGTAGTTCGAGTACTGGATCCGGTACGCGCGCGTGTGCAGCGGAAACAGCGCGCTGATCACGTCCGTGCGACCTGCCTTCTCGAAGTTCTCGCGGTCGCGCTTCGCCTGCTCTTCGCGACGGCGTTGCGCGTCCTGCGCCGCCTTCTCTTTGCGCCGCGACTCGGCTTTCTGTTCCTCGACGATCGTCTCCTCGAGGATCTCTCGCTTGCGCGCGATGCCCTCGGCGACGCGCGCATCGAGCGCGAACAAGATCTTGCAACGACTCGCCGTCGACAGGTCGCCGAACTTCTTGCCGGCCGTTCCTTTGCGATGCTCGAACGCGTGCCGCACGTCGGCCGCCTCTTCGGGCGTCAGCCGGCAGACCGCGATCTTGACGAGCTCGACGCAACTGGAACGTCACCGGCAGTGACGACCCGCCCCACCAGAACCGCTTCAGGAACCATCACGAAGTCCTGATGCATCGCGCTCGAGAGGATCACGCCGTACGTGGTCGTCCCGTAGCCGTCAGCCTCGACGCGAACCAGTTCTTGCGGTGTGTCCCAGACGCCCTCGCGGGGCGAGAAGGTTCCGGCGAAGTACGCACCGGCCGCATCGGCCGTCACGACGCGATCGAATCATTCGAGAACAGACATGGCTGTATTATCAAGGAGGCACAGCGCGACGCTCCAAGTGTTCCACGATATCCCAGTCCACACCTTCGGGCGCTGACTCGAGCAGCTGGAACACCTGTTGCTCGATACCCGCGTCGGGGCCATGTGTCGCCGCATGCTCGTCGGCGAATCGCTTGAACCAATAGTACTGGTTGTAGAAGCGTTGTACGGCTGTGAGGCTTCCGAGCCCAATACGCTCTAGTGCCGCTTGGTTGCCGAACAAGATGTGATAACGAAGCGCGTCGCGCGCAGCCGGCGAGGTGTTCAGCGGCGGCATCGTGCTCTCGGTTGCTTCCTGAACGGCACCGCTAGCTGCGGCCAGCGCCGTTACTGGGACTATGTGATCAAGTGGTTCGCTCATCTACTCTGGAAAGTGTGTGACACTGATCTTCAGCCCCTCGGCGGTGAAGAGGGCATCGAGCTTGTTCGCGACCGCGGCGTCGGACAATCTCCATTCGACCGCCATTCCAACAGCATCGGCAGCCGCAAGCTGACGCCTTGCTTCATCGAGGATCTTCGTTTTCGCAAAGGGGAGCTTGTCGAAGTCACGATAGAAGGACGACTTAGCTTTGTCCAGAATGAGCTTGCCGTCTTGGACCATCGAACCCATCGCATTCTCGAACTGCACAAAGCCTCCATCCGGGTGCGGTAAAAAAAAGCTCTCGTCGTTCGGGTTGATCTTCTTCTCGTATGCGTCGACTCGACGGTCAGGTTGGGGATCACGCTTGCCCCAATACCCCGGTCCTTCTCGACGAGCAGGCACCTCCTTGATTCCCCATTTGATCTTCGTGGGGTAGGTGCCCACGTCGCCAGGCTTGACGTCGACACCGGGCGACGCAGTCGTCTGCTCCCGACTCAGCGTCTCGCTCTCCTGTGGCTTTTCATTCTCCGTCGGCTTCTCGGTCTCCGTCGGCTTCTCGGTCTCCGGCGGCTTCTCGGCCTCCGGCGGCTTCTCGGTCTCCGTCGGCTTGTCACTGTCGTGCTCGGGCGGCTTGTCACCGTCGCTTTCGGAACCGCGGTTGTGGTGCTCGTCTTCGTGGCCGTGGTGCTTCTTGCGCTTCTTGAGCAGCTTTTCGATTGTCGGGAACGTCTCGCCGAGCTCCTTGAGGAGCTTGAGCAGGCGCTTGAATAGCTTCGTGCCCTTGACCGCTGCCGTGATGTACGGCGCGACGAGCGAGACGAGCGTCCAGAACACGAACGGGCCGGCGAGCTTGCCGAGCTCCTCGCCGATCGCCGACGGGCCCTGGCCGGCGAGCTTTAGCAGGTGCTTGTCGAAGTGTTCGCCCAGGTCCTGGCCGAGCGCGCAGGCGATCTCGAACGAGCTCGGCGACCAGAGGAGCTCGAGCAGCTTGTCCGCCTCGTTGAGGATCTTGAGCGGATCGGTGAACAGCTCCTTCAGCATGTCGAAGATGCCGACGATCTCGTCCTTCATCCCGATGGCGACGCCCTGATTGAACGCGAACGGGAACTCGAGCGCGTCGATCGGATGTGACTTGAAGGAGTCGAAGATCGCGTCGACGCTCTCGCCCCGAATGCGCATGAACATGCATTCGAGGAACTCGAGGATCGTCGCGATCGGTCGGGCGACCGGCTCCGTGACGGCGGCCGCGAGCGGCACCGACGCGGCACGCTCCGCGACACCCGCCTGGAACTTCAGATACGGGTCCTGGATGTAGTTCGAGTACTGGATCCGGTACGCGCGCGTGTGCAGCGGAAACAGCGCGCTGATCACGTCCGTGCGACCTGCCTTCTCGAAGTTCTCGCGGTCGCGCTTCGCCTGCTCTTCGCGACGGCGTTGCGCGTCCTGCGCCGCCTTCTCTTTGCGCCGCGACTCGGCTTTCTGTTCCTCGACGATCGTCTCCTCGAGGATCTCTCGCTTGCGCGCGATGCCCTCGGCGACGCGCGCATCGAGCGCGAACAAGATCTTGCAACGACTCGCCGTCGACAGGTCGCCGAACTTCTTGCCGGCCGTTCCTTTGCGATGCTCGAACGCGTGCCGCACGTCGGCCGCCTCTTCGGGCGTCAGCCGGCAGACCGCGATCTTGACGAGCTCGACGTACCCGCCGGGATTGTCCTTCGGCATGTCGAGCGCCTGCGCGACGAGGTCGAGCGCCGGCTCAAAACCGCGGCCCGCGGGAAGACGGCCGCGTTGCTTCTTGCTCGTCAGGCCCGCGCACGGATCGTCGGGGGCGTCGTACTTGCCGCAGCGGTCGCGCTTGTTCACGCGCGGTGTCGGATCGGGACTGCGCTGGACACGCGGCCCATCGACCGCCTGCTGGTCGACGTGCGTCAGCTCGTGAGCGAGAAGCGCGTCGCCGGCGGCCGTGCCGGGCTGATACGCACCTTCGCCGAACACGACGTGCGAACCGACCGTGAACGCCCGCGCCTCGAGCGAGCTTGCCGCCGCCGCCGCATGCTCGCCCGTGTGGATCCGCACGTCGGTGAGCTCGACGTTCACCGCGGGCTGCAGTCGCGCAGCGACCGTCGCGGGCAGGCGCGACCCGCTGCCGAGCGCCGACTTCGAAGATCGCGTGCACGGTAGCCCCGCGCTACACGCGGCGCACGGTGCACCGCCACCCTGCGCGATCGCCGATTGCACCCGCGCCGGTTGCTGCTGGAGCAGCCTCGCGAGGTCCTGGTTGCTGCGGCCCGACGAAGCGGCCGTTCGCCGCTCGCTCGACCGCTCCTCCGTTCGCCCCCGACGCGCCCGCGCGAGACCTCGCACGCGTGTAACAGTACCCGCAGCCACCTCGCGCATCAATCCCCACACGGGTGCCTCGCCAGCCAACACCTCGCCGCTCGACGATGCCTGCGGTGATGTTGCCAGTGGTGCCTCCTTCGGTGTGGATGTGGAACGGCTCCCTTTGCGAGTCATCTCGCACGGACAACACTCATCCTTCCAGTCGCACGTTCCTTCAACCTTGGCGATTTTGCACCGCGGCCAGCTACCGAACCGTGAGCTTCGCGGTGCGAACGGCCCCGTCGCGCTCGATTCCCAGCGTCACCGTAGAGCCGGCGCCGTGGTTGAACAGCATGGTCATGACGCCAGCCGGCAGCATCCCCTGAAGGGATTGGCCATCGACCGTGACGACGTGATCACCGGATGCGAGGCCAGCGGCCTGCGCGGGCCCGGCGGGATCGACGGTGTTGACCGTGATCGGCAGCTTCCCGGGGATGAGAGCGAAGCCGATCTTCGGCGGCGAGGGGCCGAACGTTGGACGCACCGCAACCAGCTCGACGTGCTGCGGAACCGAACCGCGCGAGACCTCGACGTCGGCGCCCGCCGGGCTGATCGGGGGACCGGAGACAGGGAAGCAGAATACGCGCACGGAACCCGTGGCCGTCGTGAGCGAGAAGTGCCCGGCCGCGTCGGTGAACGCCTGGCGAGATTCGTCCGGTGGCGACATGCCCATCTGTCCGCCCATCGACAGGTTGCCATCGCAGCGCAGGCCAGCGACTGGCGCCTTCGTCCCGAGCTCGGTGACCGTACCTTCGACGCGACCGGTTCCGCGGCTTGTCAGCGTGACGTGTGCGGTCTCACCCGGCCGGATTTCGACCGCCGCGCCGTCCGTTTCGCTCCCGGCCTTGGCCTCGATCGTATACGTGCCGGGTGTGAGCCCGATCTGCGAGAAGCGGTTCCCCTCGACGATCGCGAAGCCGCCGTTGTGCAGGTCAGCCAGAACCAGCTGCGTCTCGACGGTGGGCGTCTTCGAGAACCCGACGAGCGTTCCCTCGATCGCGCCGGGCCGCGGCAGCGTGATCGTGACGTGATCTGTACCCGCCGCAACGTTCAGCACCTCGGCTTCGCTGCCATTGGCGGCGTGCGCGTGGAGGCTGTACGGGCCGCGAGCGAGATTGGTGACCTCGAAGTCGCCGTTTGCATCGGTCATTGCAGAGGCGAAGCCCATCATCACGATGACGTCGTGGCCGATCACCTCGACGTGGACATCCGGCACGGTCGCGCCGGTGTCGTCGACGACAGTCCCGTGGATCGCGAGTCGCTCGTTCTTGATCGCGAGCGTCACGCCGATGACGACGCCGTCCTGCGGAACGCTGATCGTGGCGAACTTGTCGCCCGCAGCGGGCGCGAACCCTTTTCCGGTGCTCGGAGTCGGCGCCACGGTCGGCGTGTACTCGCCGCCTGCGAGCACCGCACAATCGAAGTGACCGGCGTCGCCGGTGATCGCCTCACAATGGTCACCCGGGATGTCCATCCGCACGTAGACCCCAGACACCGGCTTGCCGGATTCGTCGACGACGGTGCCGAGGACTTCGCCCGCAAGATTCAGGACGACGTCCTCGGTGCGTTCCTCACCGGCGGTGAGATGTATCGGTCGTGGCGGTGACCAGGCCTTGCTCTGCACGCTGATCGCGCCGATGGAGCCATCACCTGCCGGCAGGCCCTCGAGCACATAGGTGCCATCTGCGTTGGAGGTCGCTGCGACGGATTGCGGCGTGAGCGGCATGTATTGCACCTCGGCGCCCGCGACCGGCTCGCCTTTACGCAGCACGCGTCCGCGCAGGGTGGCGAGCTTGCTCACCTCGAGGACAACGCCATCGTGCAGCGCTTGTTTGATATCGAGCGTCTTCGGCGTGAGATACAGCCCGTAAATTGTTTTCTTCAGATCA
>DAIRFU010000209.1:9552-10440 GCA_036794935.1 Kofleriaceae bacterium
GTCACCGAGAAAGGACTCGCCGAGAGTGCTGCCGTTCCAAACGGGACTCCATCGAGCGTGAACGTGCCATCCGCCTGCGACGTTGCCGTCGGACCACGCTGCGGACCGGGCATGGGGCCAGCGCGAGCTGCCATGACGTGTGCTCCCTCGACCGGCGAACCATTCATGATGACGCGCCCCTTCACGCGCGCGAGTGGCGCCAGGACGAGACGGAGCTCCGTCGACGTGCTCGCCGGACGAGCGATCGCGAGCAGCGGCGCCGCCGAACCTGCTGCACGCGCGATCGCTGACAGCTGGAACTTGCCTGGTGCGAGTGCGGCGATCCGGAAGTGACCGTCGGTGTCAGATTCGCTCCAGTTGGCCGCGACATGATGCGGGCCCTCGCTGACGTCCGGCTGCGCGGTCACGCGCGCGCCTGCAACTGGAACGTCATCGGCAGTGACGACCCGCCCCACCAGAACCGCTTCAGGGACCATCACGAAGTCCTGATGCATCGCGCTCGCGAGGATCACGCCGTACGTGGTCGTCCCGTAGCCATCGGCCTCGACGCGAACGAGTTCCTGCGGTGTGTCCCAGACGCCCTCGCGGGGCGAGAGGCACATCGAGTAGCGACCGGTGGCGTCGGTATCGACTCCTCCCAGGCCGTCGACCGACAGGTGAGCCTTTGCGATGCCGCCTCCTGACGCGTCGGATACCGTGCCGTCCATGCGCAGGTGACAGTCGCCCAGCATGATGACGAGCTGGTCGGACGTCACGCGTGGATCCGCGTTCGCAACGTTGACCGAGCCAGAGGAGTGCCCTTCGGCTTGTGCAGACACGGTGAATCGCGCAGCGGGTTGCACTCCAAAATTGAAGGCACCGTCGCTGGTGGACGTGACCTCTGCGAGC
>DAIRFU010000834.1:0-2858 GCA_036794935.1 Kofleriaceae bacterium
CGCGCGCGAGCGCCTCGGCCGGATCGCGGCCGGCGAGCGCGTACTCCGCGAGGCGCGCATCGCGCTCGCTGCCGTCCTCGAGCGACGCGTACTGCTCGTAGATCGCGTGCTGTTGCATGCTGTCGAAGATGCGCTCGCTGACGGCCCGCAGCATGAACGTGGCGGGCAACGCGTCCAACATGTCCTTCGTGACGGTGATGACGTCGTCCACGCTCTCGCCGTCGCCAGGCACGACGACCAGGCCGAGCACGGGCGCGCGGACATCGCCGAGCTCGATCAGCTGCACGCGGCCCTTGATGCCGTAGTCGACCGCGCCCGCGACCGCCTTCGCGATCGCGTTCGTCCGGATGCGCAGCTCGGGATCCGTCGGCAGCGGCCAGGCAACGAGCACCGTGTCCTGGTCGACCGGCGCGGGCGCCTCGCTCCGCGCACGGGTCGCGACCGGCGCCGGCGGCACCGGCGCGGGGGCCGCCGCCACCCGGCTCGCGATGCGGGCGAGGAACTTGCCGAGCGCGACCTCGACGCGCTGGTTCGTCACGTTGCCCGAGATGACGAGCACCGCATTGCTCGGCGCGTAGTAGGCGTCCGCGAACTTGCACGCGGTCGCGCGGTCGATCGCGGACACGCTGTCCAGGCTGCCGCCGATCGCGCTCCGGTAGGGATGCCCCTCGGGATACACCGCGCGATGCAGTGCGAGCAGGAGCCGCGTCGAATCGTCGCGCAGCTTGACCTCCTGGGTCACGACCTCGCGCTCGCGCTCGAACGCCGAATCGCTGATCGACGTGCAGCGAAAGCCGAGCCGCACCGCCTCGATCGACAGCACCTCGTCGAGCTTGTCGGGCGCGGCGCGGGTCACGTACGTCGTCGCGTCGAATGTCGTGAACGCGTTGAAGAACGTCGCGGCCTCCTCGAGGTGTGCGAACAGCGTCTGCGAGCCGAGCACCTGCTGGAACATCAGGTGCTCGACCAGGTGTGCGATGCCGGGGTTCTCCAGGTCATCCGCGGCACCGACGCGGTACCGCATCGTGACCTGGACCTCGCTCGCCTGTGGATCCTTGACCACGACGACGCGCAGGCCATTGTGGAGCGTCACCGACGAGATCGCGAGGCCCAGGCTGGTATGGCGCGGCGGTGCGGGAGGCGGGCGGAGGGGCAGTGCGCAGGCGCCGACCAACCACAGGGCGGCCAGCAACGTTCCGAGACCAGGACCGCGACGGACGAGCACGTTCCTCATGCTGCGCTAGACTCGATGTATGCGTGCCGCGCTTCTCGTAGTCATCTTGTTGGTCGCCTGTGGCGGCGAGCACGACAGCCGCAAGCTCTACATCACCGTGGGGGCCGACGCGGTCGCCAGCGTGGGGCAGCGAAACGCGGCAGTCCGGATCGTGGACGACGGCGGCGATATCGCGGTGCTGGAGGTCGACGAGGACGAGCTCGACGACATCTCCCACCTGATGCACGAGCAGTTCGACCGCTGCGGCGGCTTCATGCTGCACGAATCGCTCGCCGATGCGCGGGCGGCGCTCCACGTCGAGGCGATGCGCCCGGCCATCGACTACACGCTCGATCGTGCGGCCGTGGTCGAGGCGGTACTGCCGGCGCTCGATCGCCAGGCGATCCATTCGACGATCGCCGAGCTATCGGCCATGCCGACCCGCTACTACCGATCCGAGAGCGGTGCCGCCGCCTCGCGATGGCTGCGCGACCGCTGGCGCAGCTTCTCGAATCGCAGCGACGTCACGGTCGAGCTGTTCGACCAGGGCTACCCGCAGCAGTCGGTGATCCTGACGATCCCCGGCACCACCCGCGCCGACGAGGTCGTCGTCATCGGCGGCCACCTCGACTCGATCTCGCTCGCCGGCAAGCACGGCAAGGCGCCGGGGGCCGACGATGATGCCTCCGGCATCGCCACGATCACCGAGGTCGCGCGCGTGCTGCTCGCGAAGGACTACCGGCCGGCGCGCACCATCAAGATCATCGCGTACGCGGCCGAGGAGGTCGGGCTGCGCGGCTCGCAGGCGGTCGTGAAGGAGTTCCAGAGGCGCGGCATCCACGTCGTCGGTGCGCTGCAGCTCGACATGACGAACTACCAGGGCTCCGACAAGGACATCTGGCTGATGAAGGACTTCACGAGCGCGGCGCAGAATACGTTTCTCACCCGGCTGATCGACACGTACGTCGGCGCGACGTGGGGCATGGACGCGTGCGGCTACGCGTGCTCGGATCACGCGAGCTGGTATCGCGCGGGCGTGCCGGCCTCGATGCCGTTCGAGTCGCGGATGCGCGACCGCAACATGAAGATCCACAGCGCGAAGGACACGCTCGAGCTGTCGAACAACAACGCCGATCACGCGCTCAAGTTTGCGCGGCTCGGCGCCGCGTACGCGATCGAGCTCGGCAAGGGCGAGCTCGGCACCCCGCGCGATGACGGTGACTCCGGGTTCGCGCACTGGCGCCTCGTCGCGCTGCTCGGCGGCCTCGCGCTCGCAGCGGGTGGCCTCGCGCGCCGGCGTCGGTAGTTCGAGCCCCTGCCGCGCGGCGTGGCGCGAGAGCACGCGGGTGCCACGTGTCGTCGCGGCGCACACCCGATGCAAGACGCGACCTTGCGCGGCGGCTGCGGGGCACGTCTTCTGCACAGGTCCCCGATGCCATGAACCTCGAGACGACCTGCAGGATCCCGCGTGACCAGCTGCTCGGCCTGCTCAACACGATGTCGCCCATCGAGCAGCAGCGGATCACCGCCGAGATGCCGGCGGCCGATCTGCCTCCGGAGCTCGCGATCAGATTTCGGCGGCCGGGCCGGTTCACGCGTGCACGCATGGCGGTGATCGCCGCCAGCTTCGGGATCTCGTTCGCCG
>DAIRFU010000210.1:0-10438 GCA_036794935.1 Kofleriaceae bacterium
GCCGCCGGTCCGACCGAGCCGGGCATCGCCCCACGGTTCGGTCCGCTCATCGCCGACGACGACGGCGCTCACCACATGGCGCGTGTCGAGAAGGTGCGCGACTACCTCGCCGCCGGCGACGTCTACCAGGTCAACCTCGCCCGCCGTCACGTCTCGCGCATCACCGCCGGCGGGGACGCGCTCGCGCTCTATCGCGCGCTCGCCGACGTCGCGCCCGCCCCGTACGGCGCGCTGCTCGAGGCCGACGGCATCACCGTGATCTCGGGCTCGCCGGAGCGCTTCCTCGCGAGCGCGGGCGATCGTGTCGAGACCCGTCCGATCAAGGGCACGCACGCGCGCACGCCGGGTGGCGCCGAGAAGCTCGCGGCGGCCGTCAAGGACGCGGCCGAGCACCTGATGATCGTCGACCTCGAGCGCAACGACCTCGGCCGCATCGCCGAGACCGGCTCGGTGCGCGTGGACGAGCTCGGCTACGTCGTCGAGCTGCCCGCGCTCTATCACAAGGTGTCGCGGGTGAGCGCGAGGCCGCGCGCCGGCATCGGCTACGCCGCCCTGCTCCGCGCGACATTCCCCGGCGGGTCGATCACCGGCGCCCCGAAGGTCCGCGCGATGGAGCTGATCGACGAGCTCGAGCTGGCGCGACGCGGTCCCTACTGCGGCGCGTTCGGCTACTTCGGCGCCGGCGGTGCGTTCGATCTCGCGATCGCGATCCGCATCGGCGTGATCCGCGGCCACGAGCTGCGCATCCACGTCGGCGGCGGCATCGTCGCCGATTCGGATCCGGCCGCCGAGCTCGCCGAGACCGAGCTCAAGGCGAAGGGCTGGGTCGACGCGCTCGCACAGCTCGGCTGAGATCCCGCTCGTCGCCAGGTGCCTGCAACCCTTGCGCGGGACGTGGTTTTGCCCGGATCATTGCTCGTGGGTGAAGCTAGCATTGACTTCACGCAAGAATTGGCTAGATTTCTTTCATGAGTGCCCGTCCCAGGCCCACGGAGGCCCCCCAGGCCGAGGTCGTCGTGACCAAGGCCGTGCAGCGCGCGGGCAGCGCCCTCGGTCTGAACCAGCGCGAGCTCGGTCGGGTGCTCGGCATCAGCGAAGCCAAGGTGTCCCGGCTCGGCGCCGCCACCCAGCTCGATCCGAAGCGCAAGGAGTTCGAGCTCGCGATGTTGTTCGTTCGCCTCTACCGCAGCCTCGACACGCTGGTCGGCGGCGACGAGACGAAGGCCGCGCTGTGGCTGCACGCAGACAACCACTATCTCGGCCAGGTACCGGCCGAGGCCATCGAGACGGTCGAAGGGCTCACCAGTGTCGTCCACTATCTGGACGCGATGCGCGGGCCTCTCTAGGATCGCGCCGTACGCCGCGGAGGTGTGGCGGGTCGTCGAGGGCCAGCACGTCACCTCCACGCGCAAGCTCGTCGATTCGGCGGAAGAGCACGAGCTCCTCGAGCGCCTGCTCGACGACGCCAAGCCCCGCATCCCGCCCCACTGCGCCGGCGCGAACTACCTGCTGTCGACGCCGTTCCGCTATCCGCCGCTCGCGTACGGCTCGCGGTTCGCAGATCGCACGCAGCGCAGCCTGTGGTACGGCGCGGAGTCCGTCGAGACCTGCCTCGGCGAGACCGCGTTCTATCGGTTCTGGTTCTTGCAGGACTCGGCGGCCAGGCTGGCGCCGCTCACGACCGAGCACACGGCGTTTCGCGTCCGCGTGCGATCGGCGCACGCGATCGACCTCACCAACCCGCCGTTCTCGCTCGAGGCGTCGCGCCTCGCGTCCAGGACCCAGTTCGCCGACGCGCAGCAGATCGGCGCGGACATGCGCGCCGCCGGCGTCGAGTGCTTCCGCTACTTCTCCGCGCGCCACGCCGGCGGCATCTGCGTGGGCGTGTTCACGTGCGCCGCGTTCGCGGGGCCACCGTTCGGCGAGCAGCACTGGCACTGCTACACCGACCGGGCCTCGGTCGAATTCACGTGGCCGATGGAGATGAAGCGGGTGCGGTTTCCGCTCGAGAGTTTCCTGGTCGACGGCAACCTGCCGCCGCGCCCCTGCTGATCGTCTCGGCCATGCCGGAGGTTCAAGGCAGCACCGTCTCGACCATCGTGATCCCGCCGTTGATCACCTGCACGCCGCCGACGATCGCCGAGCCGCCGGTCAGCGTGTTGAACGACAGGTCCGCCGGGCCGGCGACGAGGCCGGGGAACCACACGATGCCGCTCGCGCCGGTGGCGTTCAGCGACCAGGGCGCCGGTTGCGTGGTGTCGAAGAACGGCCCGAACGCGGGCGACGGCGTCGACGTCGCGGTCGCGCCGGACACGGGCGTGCCGCCGCGGACCAGCGTCGCGAACACCGAGCCCGTGCCGGACAGCGTCGTGATCCCGTTCTGCGTCAGCAGCTCGTTGAACGCCTGCTGGCGGAGCACCGGGATGCGCAGCTGCGGCGACAGCGCCTGCGAGGTCGTCACCACGTCCGGACCGCTGACCGTGAACGACAGGTCCGTGCCGAGGCCCGGCGTCAGCGCGAACGTGCCGTCGTTGTTCGTGATGGTCGTCTGATCCCCGAGCACCACGGTGAGGCCACCGGCTCCGTCGGTCGAGCACGGCCGCGAGATGATGTCATCGACGACGCAGACGCGGCCGCGCAGCATCGCGTCGCCGGTCTCGTCGGAGCCGCTCGTCGCGGCGGAACCGCCGGTGCCGGGCTGGATCGGGAACGAGTCCGGATCGTTCACGCACGCGGCGACCAGGAGGACGCAGGCCATGCACTTCATGCCCCAGGTCGATCCAAGCGGCGGGCCAGCGGCCGGTTCGCCCGCGTCAGGGAATCTCTGCGAACACGAACGTGACCGTATCGGCAAACACCGGGTTGCCGCCGATCACCGTCTGGATCGCGCCGGCCGTGATCGCGAGCTCTGGGGTGCCGACCTGGACGCTCGGCATCCATGCCACGCCGTACATGCCGGTCGCGGTCTGTGTCCACATCGTCTGGCTCGCGCCGTCGTATAAGATCTCCGAGGTCGGTGCCGGGGCCGCGGCGACCGTCGCGTTCTGCACGGCGATGCCGGCGCGCGTCACGCGCATCATCAGTGCACCGTCGCCGGTCGCGAGGATCGCGCCGGTCGCCGAGAGCATCTCGTCGTAGGCGACGCTGTCGATCGCGAGCAGCTCGGTGATCGTGCCGAATCGCTGCGCGGACGACATGATGCCCTCGCCGCTCACGCGCCACACGAGGTTCGTGGTGTCCGCCGGCCGCATCAGCATGAACGTCCCGTCGTCGGCCGTCGTCGTCATCGCCACGGTCCCGGTGGTCGTTGCGAGCGCGACCGCGAGCCCGGCCACGCCGGTGGCCGCGCACGTGCCGAGCGTCTGCACGTCGGTCAGCAGCACGCAGACGCGCCCGCTGATCATCCCGCCTGCATCACTCGCATCGATCGCGGCGTCGGGCTGCGTGCCGGTGCCGGTCCCGCTGCCGCCACCCGGCGCGATCGGGAACGGCTCGGGCGGCTCTTCGCACGCGCCGAGCTGCGCGACCAGGGCGAGCGCGAGGAACCGGCTCATGCCTTGATGATAGCGCGCCGGCGTCTGGCGCGCGCACTTTCCAGGAGCAGCAGCGCGACGCCGGCGAGCAGCGCGGCATCGGCGACGTTGAAGATCGGCCACGCATGCTCGCCGAGTCTCCAGCGCACGAAGTCGGTCACGCCGCCGGCTCGGATCCGATCGATCAGGTTGCCGAGCGTGCCGCCCCCGATCAGCGCCAGGCCGGCGAGCCGCAGCCGGGCATCCGGAGGCGTGCGCATCGCGTAAACGCCGATCGCGATCAGCGCGACCAGCGCGAGGAGCGCCAGCACGATCTGGCCGCCGTCGACACCGGCGAACGTCGAGAACGCGACGCCGGTGTTGCGCGCCAGCTCCCAGTCCCAGTAGCCATCGATGACCGGCCTGGGCGCCCCCGCATGCAGCGAGGTCTCGGCCCAGTGCTTGCTCGCCTGGTCAAAGCCCGTCGTGCAGAAGAAGAGTGCGACGAACAGCACGGCCCGGCGTAGCTGCGGCATGCAGCGAGGACCGGGCCCGTTCCTCGGCTATTCCCGTGCGGCCTAGTCGCGGACGAGCCCGGCGGCCTTTGCCTTGGCCTGCCGGGCCTTGCGCGCGATCTTCTCGCGCTTGTTCTCTTTCTGGATGTCGATGAACATCAGGCCGACGCCGACGACGAGCACGACGTCGGCGATGTTGAACACCGGCCACTCGTGGGTCTTGTACTTCCACAGCACGAAGTCGGTGACGACGCTGAAGTAGATGCGATCGATCAGGTTGCCGACCGCGCCGCCGGCGACGAGGGCGAGCGCCCAGTGCAGGATGCGCTGGTCCGGCCGCGACTTGCGCAGCATGAACAGCATGCCGGCGACCGCCGCGACGCCGATCAGGGACAGGAACACGCGCGTGAAGCTCGGGCCGAGGCCACCGAACAGGCCGAACGCCGAGCCCGGGTTCATCGACAGCCGCCACTCCCAGAACCCGTCGATCACCGTGACCGGCAGGCCGCCGCACTTGTGCACGATGATGTCCTGCGGGATCGCGCACGGCATCGGATGGACCGGCAGCGCGCCGCGTGCCCAGATCTTCGACGCCTGATCGAGCACGATCGAGACGATCGACACGATCCAGAACACGAGCCACTTGTGCTCGACGCGCTGATAGAACTTCGGCGCGGGCTCGGGGACCTCGGTGTCGGACTTCTTCATGACCTTGCCTTCAGCGCGGCGGCGCAACGTTCGCAGACATCGGGCGGATCGGCGGCGAGCTGATCGTAGTGCTTCCAGCAGCGCTCGCAACGTGGCCCCGGGTGCGGCTCGACCACGACCGTGTCGGCGCCGGCCGCGAGCTCGACCGCCGACACGATGAACAGGTCGGCCAGCTCGCCCTGATACTTCTCGAGCGTCGCCCGATCGCCGGCCACCTGGAGCGTGACCTTGGCGTCGCTCGACTTGTTCTTCTGCGCGCGGAACGGCTCGAGCGCCTTGGTGACGCGCTCGCGCTGGGCGAGCAGCTGGGCCAGCTCTGTCTCGATCTCGCTCCGCGCCGCATCGGCCTCGCGCGCGGGCGGGAACAGCGCGAGGTGCACGCTGTCCGGATCGTCCTTGCGCCTGGGCATGTGATGCCAGATGTCCTCGGCGGTGAAGCACAGGATCGGCGCGGCCAGGGTCGCGATCGCGCGCAGGCACTCGTACATCACGAGCTGCGCCGCCCGCCGCGTCGGTGCGTCGAGCGGGTCGGAGTACAGGCGGTCCTTGGTGACGTCGTTGTACAGCGCGGACACGTCGACGGTGATGAAGTCGACGAGCAGCCGGTGCACGACGTGCAGCTCGTACGCCTCGTAGGCCTTGCGCGCGCGGGCCACGAAGTCATCGAGTCGCGCGAGCATGTAGCGGTCGACCGCGAGCGTGACGATCGAGCGATCGCGCACGTCCGCCGCGTCGGGGTCGAAGCCGGCGAGGTTGCCGAGCAAGAAGCGCGCGACGGTGCGCAGCTTGCGGTACCACTCGGCGAGCCCGCCCTTGCGCTCGCCCTTCTCGTTCGGCTCGCCGTAGAGGATCGTCTCCGAGTACGGGATGTCGCCGCGGAACTCGCACGAGCCGACCCAGAGCCGGAACATCTCGGTGCCGCTCTTCTTGATGATCGTGTCGGGCTCGACGTAGTTGATCGCGCGGCCCTCGGCCTTCGCCTTTGCGATCTCGCTCTTCGAGTACGGCACGCCGTTCTCGCCGAGCACGAAGCCGTGCGTGATGACGTCCTTGTACGGCGCCTTGCCCTGGATGCCGATCGACGCGAGCAGCGAGCTGTGGAACCAGCCGCGGTGCTGGTCGCTGCCCTCGAGGTAGAGATCGATATCCTCGTAGTCCTTGCCGTCGGGCCGGCGCTGCATCGCGAGCCACGACACGCCGGACTCGAACCAGACGTCGACGATGTCCTTCTCCTTCTCGAGCTGCTCCACGCCCGCGCCGCAGCCGCCGCACACCGTGCCCGCGGGCACCAGCTCGGCGACGCTGCGGGTCCACCACGCGTCCGCGCCCTGCTCGCTGAAGATCGCCGCGATGTGATCCATGGTGTCGGCGCTCGCGTGCTCGGCGCCGCACTGCTTGCAGTAGAACGCGGGGATCGGCGTGCCCCACAGCCGCTGGCGCGACAGCACCCAGTCCGGGCGATTCGCGATCATCGCGTAGATGCGGTCGTGTCCCCACGCCGGCACCCAGGTCGTGCGATCGATCGCCGCGAGCGCCTGCGTGCGCAGCGCACCGTGATCCATCGCGATGAACCACTGCGGGGTCGCGCGGTAGATGATCGGTCCCTTGCAGCGCCAGCAGTGCGCGTACTGGTGCTGGATCGCCTCGCCCGGCTTGTTGAGCAAGAAGCCGGTCTGGGCCAGGTGCTGGACGATGATCGGGTTCGCGTCGTCGGTCGACTTGCCGGTCAACGCGATCGGCTGCGCGCCACCCGCGAGCGTGATGCCCGCGATGTAGCGGCCGCTGTCGTCGAGCGGCGCGTACGCCGGCAGGCCGTGCGCGACGCCGGTCTTGTAGTCGTCGGCGCCGTGGCCCGGTGCGGTGTGCACGAGACCTGTACCGGTGTCGGCGGTCACGTAATCCGCGAACCACAGCCGGAAGTCCGCGTCGCGCTCGGGCGTGGCGATGAACGGGTGCTGGTAGCGCGCGCCCTCGAGCGACTTCATCACGGCCGGCGGGATCTCGATCGCCGCCGCGACATCGGCACCGCCGATCGCCTTGGCGAACGATTCGGCCAGCTCCTTGGCGACGATCAGGTGCTCGCCCGGATCGCGCGGGTTCGGCAGCGCGACGTACATGAAGTCGGGGTGCGCGACGATCGCGAGGTTCGCGGGCAGCGTCCACGGGGTCGTCGTCCAGATGACGAGCGCCGCGCGCGCGATCCGCTCGTCGAGCTTGCCCGTCTCCACGAGCGGCATCCGCACGTAGATCGAGGGCGAGGCCTTGTCCTTGTATTCGATCTCCGCCTCGGCGAGCGCGGTCTTGTCGCGCGGGCACCAGATCACCGGCTTCTTGCCGCGGTAGAGCCACCCGCCGCGGGTGAACGTCGCGAGCGCGCTCGCGATCGCGCCCTCGTAGCTCGGGTCGAGCGTGAGGTACGGGTGCTCCCAGTCGCCGAGCACGCCGAGCCGCTTGAACTCGTCGCGCTGGATCGAGACGAACTTCATCGCGTACTCGCGACACGCCTTGCGGATCTCGGCGGGCGACATCTGCTGGCGCTTCGCGCCCAGCTCGCGCTCGACCGCGAGCTCGATCGGCAGGCCGTGCGTGTCCCAGCCCGGCACGTACGGCGTGCGAAAGCCGGCCATCGTGCGCGACTTGACGACGATGTCCTTGAGGATCTTGTTGAGGATGTGTCCGTAGTGAATGTGGCCGTTCGAGTACGGCGGACCGTCGTGCAGCACCCACAGCGGCGCGCCCGCGCGAGCTGCCTGGATCCGCTGGTAGAGCTGCGTTCCGTCCCACTGCGCGAGGATCTCGGGCTCCCGCTTCGCGAGATCCCCACGCATGGGGAAGTCGGTCTGCGGAAGATTGACGGTCTCCTTGTACTTGGACACGGCGCCGGGGACCATACAACGAAGTCATGCCGACACCAGAAGCTGGCCGCGAAAGCGGCACGAGACCGCGAGCCTCCTGGGACGAGTATTTCATGAGCATCGCGCAGGTCGTCGCGACCCGCTCGACCTGCCCCCGCAAGTACGTCGGAGCGGTGCTGGTCAGAAACCGCACGATCCTGTCGACCGGCTACAACGGATCGATCCGCGGCATGCCGCACTGCTCGGACGTCGGCCACATGATGGAGGACGGCCACTGCGTCGCGACGATCCATGCGGAGGCGAACGCGATCATCCAGGCCGCGCGCAACGGCGTCATGATCGAAGGTGCCACCAACTACGTGACCGCGAGCCCGTGCTGGAACTGCTTCAAGCAGCTCGCGAACGCCGGCGTCACGCGCATCGTCTACGGCGAGTTCTATCGCGACGAGCGCATCTTCGAGATCGCCAAGCAGATCGGGATCGAGCTGGTCCACGTGCCGCTGCCGGGAGTGGTCCTGCCGAGCCTGCCCCCGCAGGGTCCGGGATAACTCGTACCGTTTGACCTCCAAGTACCTGAACAGTCGTATAAGTAGCGAACTGTATTCGGTCGATTTCGGAGGGCTTTTGTTGAGATCGGCTCGCCTCTCGACCTAGCCTCTTGCACCTATGCGGCGGATTGCCCTGCTTGTAATCGCGGCACTCTGCGTGGGCGCCCCGGCGTTCGCCGGAACGGAGAAGGCCACGGCCGGCTCCGTCACTCCCGCGAAGTCTCGGACGGCCAAGAAGGCCAAGAAGTCGAAGAAGCGCCACAAGCGCCACCGCCGGGTCGCGGCGTTCCGCGGCCACAACGCGGCGAAGTCGAGCCTGCGCACCGAGCCGCTCCCGCGCCCCTCCGGAGATATCTGGGTCCGCTCCGAGAACCTCGGTGACGAGATCAAGGTCAACATCTACAAGCCCGACGGCAGCTTCGACGACGCCGCGCTCGCGATGCTCGACGAGGTCTTCCGCTGCGTCCGCACCGGTGCCGTCCGCGCGGTGCGCCCCGAGCTCTACGAGCAGCTGTCGCGCATCTACGATCACTTCGAGGGCAAGCGGATCGATCTCGTGTCCGGCTTTCGGTTCGCCGAGCGCAACTCGAGCCGGCACTATCACGCGTCGGCGATGGACATCCGCATCCACGGCGTGTCGATCAACGAGATGTACAGCTACGCCGAGTCACTCGATGGCGGCGGCATGGGCCTGGGCCTCTACCCGACCAGCGGGTTCATCCACGTCGACTTCCGCGCGCCCGGCGAGCCGAGCTACCGGTGGACCGACACGCACGGACCGGACCGGCACAAGAAGCACAAGAAGAAGCCGCGGCGCCGCACGCAGCCGGCGCGCAAGCCGACGTCGTAGCGCGGCGCTACCTGGTAGCGTGTCGTCATGGACGACATCCCGGAGCTGACCGTCAGCGAGGTGGCCGCGAGGCTCGGCCAGCCGGGCTTCTTCGTGTTCGACAACAACGGCCCCGGCCGCTACAGCCGCAGCCACGTCCCCGGCGCGAAGAACCTCGACGCGCATGACTACGACGCCTCCGCGCTGCCGGCCGACAAGCACGCGACGCTCGTCTTCTACTGCTCCGGCCCCGGTTGAC
Organism: Kofleriaceae bacterium; assembly: GCA_036794935.1. GTDB lineage: Bacteria > Myxococcota_A > Polyangia > Haliangiales > Haliangiaceae > JABFXX01. The sequence goes on from DAIRFU010000210.1 coordinate 9,227, forward strand.
ACAGCTGCCACGCGGGCGCCGGGCGCGCCCGAGAGCTTGGCTACGCGAACGCGTACGTGATGCCGGACGGGATCGCCGGCTGGGAGAAGGCGAAGCAACCCGTCGAGTCGGGCTCGGGCGCGGGCTCGGGGTAGCCGCTACGCGCGCGCGCGCGGCTTCTTCGTGGCGGCCTCGCCACGCGCGGCCTCGGCGAGCAGCTCCGCCGCGTGCGCCTTCGCCTTCGAGGTCGCCTGCCCACCCAGCATGCGCGCGAGCTCGTCCTTGCGCGCGGTCCCGGTCAGCTTGCGCACGTGCGTCTCGGTACGGCCGGCGAGCTCGGTCTTCTCGACGTGGAAGTGATGATCCGCGAAGGCCGCGATCTGCGGCAGGTGGGTCACACAGAGCACCTGGCGTCCGGCGTCGGCCGATGCGACCGCGCGGATCTGCGCACCGACCACCTGCGCGGTGGCGCCGCCGATGCCGGTGTCGACCTCGTCGAACACGTACGTCGCGACCTCGTCCGCGCGGCGCAGCGAGAGCTTGAGCGCGAGCATGATGCGCGAGAGCTCGCCGCCCGACGCGACCTTCGCGAGCGGCCGCATGTCCTCGCCCTTGTTCGACGCGAGCATCAGCTCGACGCGATCCGCGCCGGTGACGCCGAGCGGCCGCGGCTCGATCACGACCGTCAGCTTCGCCGCGCCCATCCCGAGCTCGGCGAGCGCCGCGCCGACCTCCTTCTCGAGCTTGCGCGCCGCCTTGCCGCGCAGCTTCGTCAGCGTCGCCGCCGCGCCGATTGCCGCCGCCTCGGCGGCGGTGCGCGCCGCCTGCGCCTCGGCGAGCCGGGCGTCGCGACCGGTCAGCGCCGCCAGCTCGGCGCGCAGCTCCGCCGCCTTCGCGATCACCTCGTCGAGCGTGCCGCCGTGCTTGCGGGTGAGCCGGCGGATCAGGGCGAGCCGATCGTCGAGAAACGCGAGCCGCTCGGGATCGCCCTCGAGCCGATCGGCGTAGCTGCGCAGCTGATCCGCCGCGTCGTCGATCAGCGTCTCGATCTCGCCGAGCTGGCGGACGACGCCGTCGAGCGTCGCATCGGTGCGCGCCCCGCGCTCGACCTCCCGCGCCGCCGCCGCGACGCGATCGCGCGCGCTGTCGTCACCGCCGTAGAGCAGCTCCTCGGCGGTGCGCGCGGCCCCCTGGAGTAGATCGACCGATGCGCGGCGCCCCCGCTCGATCTCG
>DAIRFU010000211.1:0-10434 GCA_036794935.1 Kofleriaceae bacterium
GAGCATCACGAGCATCATGACGTCGCCGGGCAGTCGTCGCTACATGCCCGAGCCGTACGCGCTGCGCGCCCTGTTCGCGCCCGCACCGAAGACCGCCGAGGAGGCCGGCCTGCACGTCGAGAAGCTGTTCACGCTGATCGGCAGCAAGGCGTGGCCCGTCGATCCCGAGCGGCTGCGCCGGATCGGCGCCGAGGCCCACGCCCGTGGCATGAACCCGCGTGGCTTCTTGCGCCACTTCGCCGCCGTGATGGCGTCGGGCGATCGGCGCGACCGCCTGCGTGACGTCCACGTCCCGACGCTGGTGATCCACGGCAGCAAGGATCCGATGTTTCCGCTGCGTGCCGGGCGCAAGCTCGCCGAGCTCACGCATGGCACGTGGCTGCCGATCGCGGGCATGGGGCACGACATGCCGTCACCGTTATGGCCGACCCTCGTCGCCGCGATCGCGCGGCACGCCGAGCGCGCCGATTCGCGTGCTAGAAGTTGATCGAGTCGCGCGAGTGCTGGAACGGTATACAGGGGAGTCTTAAAAATTCCTGCCCTGACGGGCTTGCGGGTTCGAGTCCCGCCTCGCGCACCCTGGAGCTTTACCCCGACGCGTTCGAGGAGGCGGCGGGCGGATGCGCGCCGAACAGCGCGGCGACCGCGTCGCGCTCGAAGCGCGAGTAGTCGGTCAGCCACCTGTGAGAGCTCGACGGCGATGCGTGCAGCCACGTCTCGACGCGACCGAGCAGCACGTCGGCAGCTTCGAGCTCCGTGATCGCGTGGTTGTCGACGGCCTCGAGCAAGTGACGCTCGTGCAGGATGGTCTTGATGCGCTCTTCGAGCACGTCCGGTGCGACCGGCTCGGCGCCGATCGCGCGGCCGATCGCGGCAGCGGTCTCGACCAGGTGTGCATAATTAACGGTACGACTTGGTGACTCCATGATGTCGTCACCCACCATACCGCCGGCGATGTACGGCGGGAATGGTTTCTCGAGGTCGCAGTGCGGCGATCGGTCGCAGCGTGCGTCATCAGCGTACGTGGATCACGTGCGCGAGTAGCTCGCCGGCGAGGTACCGCGTGCCCTTCGGCGGGTAGCGCCTGCCGTGGCGAAGGAATGTATTCACGATCTTGCCGTCGATATCGCGCCGGGTCGACGGCCGTGTCGGATCGAGGAAGCCGCGCCGGATCACGCCGCCACCTGCGTAGACGAACTCGGTGATGCCGCGTGCGTCGCGGCCGATCACGAGGCCGACCAGATCGGCGCTGGCGTCGCCGGTCACGCGATCGAACACGAGCACGTCGCCGGGCCGAGAGGGCTCGGTGGCGGGCGCGAGCTTGCCGTTGCCCTGCGCCCAGACGACGAGCGCCGGACCCTCGCTCGCCCACACCTCGACGGGCTCGCCGAGCTCGCCGAGCCAGCCCATCACGATCGCGAACGACGCGCGCCTGTCACGCTGGCCGACGCGCGCGCGGAGGTCGGCAGGCTCGCGCAGCCCGGGCAGCTGGATCGGCGAGCCGAGGCCGCCCGGCTGGGTCGGCCCGCTGAGCGATGACGAGTCCCGATGTGGCGCCGGCAGCCGCGACCACACGACCTCGCGCGCGTAGGGCTCCTGCGCGATCGCGGCGGCGACCTCGGCCGAGGCGACCGGCATCGTCGTCTCGATCCCGTGCGCCGACATGGTCCGGATCGCGCCCTGCTGCGAGTCGGCTTGCCAGCCACCGACCCGGTGAGGCAGCGCGCGCCGGCTCGCGATCGCGGACCGCGCGCGATGTGCGGGATGCGCCGGGCGCGTGCGAGGCGCTGGAGCGGCGACGCGATCGCCGGGCAGGGCGTGTGCCGGGACGTCCGCGTTACCGAGCAGCGGTGACGCGAACCGGTAGGGCTGCGTCCGTGCGGCACAGCCCGCGGCCAGGGCGAGGGCTGCGGCGGCGGCGAGACAGACGCGCATCCTGGAAGCATCGAACGCGCCTGCCGGAGGTCGCCAGTTTTCGGCAGGCCGCGTCGCCGACGCGGCTTTTTCGCAGCCCGCCGCGAGGGGCGTGCTAGAAACCGCACGTGACGAAGTACGACCTGTTCCGCCGCCGCCTCGCGCCCATCGCGTTCGGGCTGGCGGTCGCGTTCATCTCGTACGACACGTGCTCCAAGCAGGAGCGCACGAGCGCGACCTTCGTGATCGACTACGGCGCGGCCGCGAACACCGTCGACGCGATCGAGGCCGAGGTGTGGATGAATGGCGAGCGGGTCACGCACTTCCGGCGCGATTCGCTCGAGGGCGCCGCGATCGGCAACACGCACTTCAAGGCGTCGCTCCCCGACACCGACGGCGAGCTCCGCATGGACGTCGAGCTGAAGGACGGCGACCACCGCCAGGTGACGCGGGCGATCCACGTCACCGAGGGTGGCACCGTGACCGTCCAGCTCGAGCGCGATCTGCGTTAGCCTCGCGGCGTGCGCGCAGTACTCGCGGCCTTCGTGTCGCTCTTTATATCGCTCGTCGCGACCGCCGGCTGCGGCGATAACATCGGCGGCAACATCTCGGTCCGAGCGCCGGCGCCGTGGTCGGCCGTGTTCAGCGACTTCGTCGCGCTGACCGCCAGCCCCGGCCTCGCGATCGGTGACGGCGGTGAGTTTCACATCGAGGTCATCGAGGATCCGGCGCTGCCTGCCGAGGGCTACCGCATCGATCCGGTCGCTGCAGCCGTGGCGGGCGGGGACGCGCCGGCCGCGTGGATCGTGAGCGCGAGCGACGTGCTCGGCGCGCAGTACGGCGTCGCGGCGGCGCTCGAGAACCTCGGCTTCCGGTTCCGCCACCCGTTCGACACGTACGCGCCGCGCGAGCCCGCCGATGCCGGCGAGGAGCTCGGTGTCGTGCACGCGCCGCAGGTCCGGCTGCGCGGCCTCCAGCTCCATACGCTACATCCGATCGAGGGGTACTTCGCGTTCTGGGAGCCGTCGGCGGGCAGCACGAACGACGCACACCGCATCATCGACTGGCTGATCAAGAACCGCGGCAATTACCTGCAGTGGGTCGCGCTCGACAACATCATGGATCCCGCCGAGTACGAGCCCTGGCACGCGTTCACGCGCGAGCTGATCGACTACGCGCACGCGCGCGGCGTCAAGGTCGGCCTCAACATCCAGCTGTTCGGCAACTCGAACCTCCAGCTCGCGTTCGATCTGTCCGACGAGGATGCGGTCCCGCTCGCCCAGTCGGTCGCCGAGCGCTTGCCGCTGATCGTGAATGACCTGCCGTTCGACATCTACGATCTCAGCTTCGGCGAGTTCTTCAACTCGGCGCCGCAGACGTTCATCGACTCCACGAACGAGGTCGTCCGCCAGCTCCGCGAGATGGCGCCCGCGGCCGAGATGCACGCGGTCGTCCACGTCGGCGCCACGCAGCGCGTCCAGTACATGGACCGCGACTTGCTTTACTACTTCCTCGTCCAGTACGCGGACCCGGCGATCATCCCCGACATCCACACGGTGATGTTCTACAACCTCGTCGATGACGCGGGCGGTGCGTACCAGCACGACAACTTCGACGAGCACCGCGATTACCTCGTCGATCGGATGTGCGCCGGCCAGCGCGTCGCGTACTTCCCGGAGACCGCGTACTGGGTCGCGTTCGACGACTCGGTGCCGATGTACCTGCCGCTCTACGTCTACAGCCGGTGGACGGACCTGCGGTACCTCGCGGATGCCGCCGCGGTGCCGGGCTGCAGCCCGCTCGACGAGCAGCTGCTGTTCTCGACGGGCTGGGAGTGGGGCTACTGGCTGCACGACGTGACCGCGCTGCGCGCGAGCTACGAGCTACCCGCCACGCCCTACGACCTGATCGCGCACGCGTACGCGCCCGATCTCGGCGAGGCCGCGGCGCGGTTCGTCGACAAGCTGATGAACGCGCAGAAGCAGGCGCTGATCGACCAGCGGTTGATCGGGTATCTCGTCGGCCGCGATGTCGCGATCGACGCCGGCGACCGCCTCGATCCGCCGATCATCTCGCAGCCGGATCGGATCACGTTCGACGATCTCGTCGCCGACCCGTCGCTCGAGCCCGAGCTGAAGACGAAGCTCGGGTTGCTCGAGCAGTACGCGCAGACCCTCGAGTCGCTCGAGGGCGAGCTCGCCCGCCTGTCGCTGCCGGACAGCCGGTGGAGCCGCGAGCTCGCGGACGGCGTCGCGCTCGATCGCATGCGCGCGCGGTTCGTGCTCGCGACCTACCGGACCTTGCTCGCGCACCTCGATGGTACGGGCGACGCCGGCGAGCCGGAGATCGCCGATGCGCTGCTCGTCGCGGCGCGGGCGCGCGTCGCCGGCCGCCACGCCGATCTGCACGACACGCACCGCCGCAGGCTCGTCGACAAGACGCCGAACCACACGTTCTATCAGTTCGGCTACCTCTACATGGCCGACACGCTGTGCTACTGGGAGCGCGAGCACGACCAGGTCGCCGCGGCGCTCGGCGATGCGTCTGTCGTGCCGAATTCCTGCCTGTTCTGATCCCGATCAGGCGCGGCGCAGGCGCACGATGGTCTCGACCTGGGCGGTGCCCGGCATCAGATCGAACGGCTCGATCGCGTCGGGCTGCCAGCCGTCACCGGCGAGTGCGAGCAGGTCGCGGCCGAGCGAGTCCGGGCCGCAGCTCACGTAGATGATCATCGGGGCGGCGAGCGCGACGAGCAGCTCGCGCGTGCTCGCGGACAGGCCCTTGCGCGGCGGGTTGACGACGACGAGCTCGGGCGAGCGCGGCGCGGCGAGGCGGTCGGCGAGCTCGGCATTCGCATCCCCGGCGATCGCGGTCAGCGGCAAGCCGGCACGCTCGGCGGCGCGGCGCAGCTGGCTGACCGCATCGCGATCGATCTCGACCGCCATGACCTCGGCGCCCGCGCGCGCGAGGTGGAGGCCGAAGCCGCCGAGGCCGGCGAACAGGTCGACGGCGCGCCGGCCGCGCAGATCACCCGCGAGCTCGGCGACGCGCGCGTACATCGCGTGGGCCTGGTCGCGGTTGACCTGCAGGAACTCGCCGGCACCGACCTCGATCCGCACGCCGGCGAGCTCCTCGACGAGGTGACCGTGACCGAACAGGACCTGCGCGCTCGATCCCGACGGCACGATCGCGCCGTCGCGCCGATCGTTGGTGATCGCGACGAGCCCGCGCACCGCGGGGTGACGGGCGAGCGCGTTCGCGACCTGCTCGAGCTTGGCTCGCGGCGCCGCCGGCGCGACGACCAGCGCGATCATCACGTCGCCCGCGGCCTCGCGGATCACGACGTAGCGCAGCTCGCCCGTGCGTGTCGCCTCGTCGTAGGGCACGAGCTCTGCGCGCTCGGCGGCGCCGCGCACCCAGGTCGCGACCTCGTCGATGATCGGCGCGACCACCTGGCAGCCGAGCGTGTCGATGACCTGGTGGCTGCGCGGTGCGTACGCGCCGAGCACGAGCGGCGCACCGCGCGCCTTGCCCACCCGGCCGACCACGTACTTGCCCTTGTTGCGATAGCCGAGCAGCTGCGGCGATGGCCGGACCTCGCCGATGACGGCTGCGCCGTCGCGTACCGCGGGCAGCTCGGCGAGCGCGGCGACGACGCGCTCGCGCTTGGCCGCGAGCTGTGCGGGGTAGGCGAGGTGCTGCCACAGACAGCCGCCGCAGCGGCCGAACGCCGGGCACGCGGGCTCGGCGCGGTCGGCACTCGCGTCCCCGAGCCGGCGGACGACGCGCCCCCAGGCCTCGGGCCGGTGCGGGCTCGTGTGGTCGATCGCCACCTCGGCGCGCTCGCCGGGCAGGAGGTCGGCGACGTGCAGGCGCTGGCCGTCGGCGGTGCCGACGCCGTGGCCGGCCTCGTCGAGCGCGACCGCCGTGACCTGGCACTTGTTCACGGCCGCCAGCCTAGCGCGGCCACGCACGGCTCGCAGTGCTAAGGTGTCGCGCCATGTCCGGACCGAGCCCTCTCGTCGTCGCCGCGCTGTCGGGCGGCGTCGACAGTGCGGCCGCCGCCGCGCTGCTCGTCGAGCAGGGACACCGGGTCGTCGGCATGACCATGCGCCTGTACGACGCCCGCGGCAGTGCGGCCTCGTCCGGTGGACGCTGCTGCGGTCCGCGCGACATCGAGGACGCGCGCGCGGTCTGCGCGCACCTCGGCATCCCGCACTACGTGATCGATCTCGAGGCCGAGTTCGGACAGGCCGTGGTCGACGACTTCGTCGAGGCCTACCTCGCGGGCGAGACGCCGAACCCGTGCGTGAAGTGCAACCAGCACATCAAGTTCACCCCGCTGCTCGCGCGCGCCCGCGCGATCGGCGCCGACGTCCTGGTCACCGGGCACTACGCCCGGATCGCCGACGGTGGGCTCTACCGCGGCCGCGATGCCGGCAAGGACCAGTCGTACTTCTTGTTCTCGATGCCCGGCGACGAGCTTCACGCGGTGCGCTTCCCGCTCGGCGGCCTCACCAAGGAGGAGGTCCGCGCGCACGCGCTGCGGCTCGGCCTGCCGAATGCGGTCAAGCCGGAGTCCCAGGAGATCTGCTTCGTGCCCGACGGCGACTACGCCGGGTTCGTCACTGCCGCCGCCCTGCGCCGCGGCCGCGCGCTCCCCACCGCGGGCGCGATCGTGCACGAGGAGGGCGGCATCGTGGGGCACCACGATGGCGTCCACCGCTTCACGGTCGGCCAGCACCGCGGGCTGGGCAACCTGACGACGAAGGACAAGCTGTTCGTCACCGCGATCGATCCGGCGCGCGGCGAGGTCCGGGTCGGGCCGCGCCAGGCCGCCGAGACCTGCGAGCTGGCGGTGCGCGATCTGCGCTGGCTGTCGCCGCCCCGGGAGGCCCTGACCGCGACGGTCCAGGTCCGCCACCGCGGCACACCGATCGATGCGGACGTCGCCGTCACCGGCGATCGCGCGGCGGTGCGGCTGCGCGAGCCGACAGTGGCGGCGCCCGGCCAGGCCGCGGTGCTCTACGCCGGCGATCGCGTGCTTGCCGGCGGCTGGATCGCGCGCTGACTCGCACGATGTAGCGAGGCCGCTCGCTCGCGTGCGCTATCACCGCGCACCCCCGGTGCACACGCTGGCATCACCGCTGCACGACGAGCACCCGTGCAACGGACCGGGATGCTCGTCGGTGTGGTGGTCGCCTACCTCGCGGCAGGTGCCGGCTGCTATCAGCCCGAGCTGCGCGACTGCACGGTGCGCTGCACCGGCGCGACCGACTGCGCCGGTGGCCAGGTCTGCAGCAAGGGCGGCTGGTGCGCGATGCCCGGCATCGCGGAGTGCCCCAAGCCGGATCATGGAGACAACGATTCGACCGTCGACGCCGCGGTGACGAGCCCGGATGCGCCGGCGTCGACATCGCTGTGCGAGCAGGGCTGCACGAACGGCAGCTGCGCGGACGGTGTGTGCGTGATCGATTGCGGCGCGCCCTACGCCTGCGCGAACGACGTGATGTGCCCGCCGAACGTGCCGTGCCGCGTCGTCTGCGGCGAGCACGCCTGCGCCAAGAAGATCAACTGCGGCATGGCGAGCTCGTGCGAGGTGCAATGCGCAGGCGACTTCGCGTGCGGCGACGAGATCCAGTGCAACGCGACGCGCTGCGAGGTCGCCTGCACGGGCGCGAGCTCGTGCGAGCGCCGCACCAGGTGCGGCAAGGCGTGCGCGTGTGATGTCACGTGCAGCGGCATCGGCTCCTGCGCGGAGCCCGCCGAGTGCCCGGCGCAGAGCTGCAAGCTCGGCAACGGCTGTAGCTCGCAGCTCGGCGGCTGCGATCACTGCTAGCAGGTTCCCGCAGCGCGTCCGGCGGCGACAGGAGGTACGATGGCGCCGTGGCCGATTACTCCGCGCTCGAAGCCGTGCTCGGCTATTCGTTCCGGGACGGCGCGCTACTCGAGCAGGCCCTGCGCCACCCGTCGTGGTGCAACGAGCAGGGCGAGCCGCGCCCCGACGACAACGAGCGCTTCGAGTTCCTCGGCGACGCCGTGCTCGATCTCGTCGTCGCCCACCGCGTCATGAACCGGTTCCCGAAGGCGCACGAAGGCGATCTCAGCGTCACGCGGCAGCAGATCGTCAGTGAAGCGGCGCTGAGCGAGATGGCGCTGAAGCTCGAGATCGGGCGCTGGATCCTGCTCGGTCGCGGTGAAGAGAAGAGCGGTGGCCGCGAGAAGCCAAAGATCCTCGCCGACATGTTCGAGGCGTTGATCGGCGCGGTGTACCTCGACGGCGGCTACCCGGCGGCCTGGGAGATGATCGACCGCATGCTCGGCGAGAAGATCGCGACCGTCGAGCTCAAGAACTTCTACGACTTCAAGACGCGTCTCCAGGAGACCGCGCAGGCGCGGCTCAAAGCGACGCCGACCTATCGCGTCGTGCAGGAGCTCGGTCCGGATCACGACAAGCGCTTCGTCGTCGCGGTCACCATCGGCACCGACGAGTGGGCGCGAGCCGTCGGCAAGTCGAAGAAGGAAGCGGAGCAGATGGCGGCCGCCGAAGCGCATTTTCGTCTCGAGGGCAGTGACGTCGGGATCCGGCCCAAGCGCTAGGCGCGGGACCGCATGTGCGTACCGATCGAGACGCGGCACGCCCGTGATCGATCTGCCGTGAATAGGCGGCGGCCGCGGCTCGTCGAAGCTCAGCGCCGCGTGCGCACGAGCGCGAGCACGTCCTCGCGGCTCGGCATCGCCGACCAGGGCCCGAGCTCGCGTAACGACAGCGCCGCCGCAGCGGCCGCGAGCTCGATGCAGCGCGCGAACGGCAGCTCGCTGAGCAGCGCCGCCGCAAATGCTCCGTGAAATACCGAGCCCGCGCCGTACGCGTCGAGCACGTCGGTGGGAAACGCGGGGCAGCGCACGACCTGCTCGCCGTGGCGGCCGATCGCGCCCTTGTCGCCGAGCGTGATCACGACGGCGCGCGGACCGAGCGCGACGATCTCCTCGAGCGCGTCGGTCAGCTCGCCGCGCGGGGCCAGCTCGGACGCGGCGCGCTCGGAGATGATCAGGATGTCGCTCGCCGCGATCAGCTCGGCGGTGCCGTCGAGCAGCTCGCCGACGTCGAGGATCACCGGCAGCTTCTTGGCGCGCGCGAGCTCGGCAGCACGCAGCTGCTCGACCGGCGTGGTCCCGTCGATCAGCACCGACGAGGCGCCGTCGATCGCGGCGGCGGCGTCGAACGGCAGCGGCTCGCCGGCGTCTCCGGGGTAGCGCGCGCGGATCGTGCCATCCCCCGCCACGGTGACCAGCTCGCACGCAGACGTGCCTCCGGCCCTGAGCAGCTCGGTGTCGATGCCGGCATCGCGCAGCGCGGCGCGCGCGAGGTGGCCGAGCAGGTCCGCGCCATGGCTACCGACCGCGCGGGCGCGGCAGCCGAGCCGGACGACCGCGCGCAGCGCGATCCCGATCCCGGGCGCCGGCGCGGTGGCAAGCGCGGCCAGCTCGGCGGCGGGCGCCGAATCACTCGGCAAGTTGGGAGCAAGCCCCGAGATCGCGACCCCGACACGCCCGAGGCCCACGACGAGAGGCGACTGCACGAGCCCATCCTATCAGTGCGGGAGCGCACGTGAAAGCGCTTGCGCCGACACGCGTTTTGGGCGCTACAGTGCGCGGCATCGTGGCGCCGCCAAAACCGGGTGCGGCCGGGCAACTCCCTGCGAAGGAGGCCGGTCCTATCACCGATCCGCCGATCACGGCAGGTGGGGACCCCGTGACTGAATCTGTCGCCGAATCAACGCCACGACCGGTACTTGCCGAGCCGCGACCCAGGGTCTCGGCGACGCTCTCCGACGACGCACAGCTGATCGCCGCATGCCGGCGCGGCGAGGCGCGGGCGATGGAGATGCTCTATCACCAGTTCAAGCGCCGCGTGTTCGGCATGGCGCACCGCATCGTCGGCGCCAACGACGCCGAGGAAGTCGCGCAAGAAGCTTTCGTACGCGTGTTTCGGGGACTCGCGAGCTTCCGCGGCGACTCGGCGCTGTCGACCTGGATCTACCGGCTGACCGTCAACGCGTCGCTGTCGTACCTCGCGCGCCGCGGCCGGCGGCAGGAAGTCAGCGACGACAACATCCCCGAGCAGGCGGCGACGCCCGAGCCCGAGCGCGACCCCGGCCTCGCCGCGCGCATCGAGGCCGCGATGAACCAGCTCCCCGCCGGCTACCGCGCGATCCTGGTGCTCCACGACGTCGAGGGCTTGTCTCACGAGGAGTGCGCGGCGATCCTCGAATGCAGGGTGGGGACCTGCAAGTCACAGCTGCACAAGGCGCGCGGTCGCATGCGCGAGCTGCTCGGGCCCATCCACGAGATCGAGCGGGCCGGATCCGCTCCGTCGCGCGGGAGCGATCGCCGATGACGTGCGACTCCGTTCGCGCGCAGCTGACCGCGTACCTCGACGGCGAGCTCGAGGACGATCGCGGTAGCGCCGTGCGCGGACACCTGGTACGAGCCCGATCAACCCCGAGCGAGAGGATG
>DAIRFU010000835.1:0-2852 GCA_036794935.1 Kofleriaceae bacterium
GCTCGCCCAGCTGCTCGTCAAGCTGACGGCACCCGGGGTGCCCGACTTCTATCAGGGCACGGAGCTGGCGGACGGCAGCCTCGTCGATCCCGACAACCGCCGCCGCGTCGATCTCGCACGCCGCCGCGATCTGTTGCACGGGCTCGCCGACCTCGCCGTGCGCGACGTGGCGAGCGGGCGGCCGTCCGGGCCGGCGGCGGGCGCCTCCGCGCTCGACGTGCACAAGCTGTGGACGATCCGCCGCGTACTCGGCCTTCGCCGTAAGGAGCCGGCGCGCTTCGCGGGACCGTATCGTCCCCTCGACGCGGCGGGACCGCACGCGCATCGCGTGTTCGCGTTCGCGCGCGGCGACGCCCTCGTCACGCTCGTGCCGCGGCTGGGCGTGCACGCCGACGGGTTTGCAGCCACCACGCTCGCGCTGCCACCGGGCCGCTGGGTCGACGTGCTCTCGGATCAGACGTTCTCTGGCACGTGTGCGGTCGCTCAGCTCTGGCGCATCTTACCGGTCGCGTTGCTCGCGCAGCTCCAGTAGCAATCCTGCTCGCTGCGCGTCGGCGCACGCCGTCGGAGCCGTCGATTCGCGGACTTCGCGATCGCGGATTTTCGGCCCCGCTTGGCCCGGTCTGTGAAGAAGCCGAGGTCATCATGAGCATGTCATCGACCAGTCCGACGTCGGAGCTCGAGCAGGATCTCCGTCCGCGTGCACGCACGCTCTCCTGGATGGCGTCGTTGTCGGTCGCGGCCGGCGAGATGCGCGCGGCCGAGGGATACCTCCTCGAGCTGCTCGCGTGGTGCGCCTTCGCCGACCGCAGCATCATCGAGGTAGCGGGGGATGGTGGCGAGGGTCCCGCCCACGCCTGATCGATCTGGAGCGGACGTGGTTGTGCAAGGGTGTGCACAACGGGCGCGCGGCTCCGCAGTTCGTTATTGACGACGCCTCGGGGAGTAGACGACGTTCGCCCGCGATGAGGGCCCTCGACCACGTTCGGGTTGCGTTGTTGTTAGTTGGCGTCGCCGCGTGTGGGCCGGGTGGCCGCGATACCGGGAACTGTCCCGGCATCTGTTCGGCGCTCGGCTACCAGGTGTGTAACGACGGTCAGTATGGCGACCCCGTCGCGTGCGGACCCGATCAGCTCTGTGATCCCGAGGCAGGCTGCGTCGTGTGTCCGCCGGGCGGTCGCTACTGCGCGGGACCCGCGGCCGACGAGGTGTGGCAGTGCAACGAGGACGGCACCGACGGCACGCAGGTCGAGGTCTGCCCCGCGGATAGCACGTGCTCGAACGGCGTGTGCAAGACGCCGTGCGAGGCGGCGGCCGAGAACCCGTCGAACCTCGGCTGCGACTTCTGGGCGGTCGATCTCGACAACGAGTCGTCCACCCTCGGCCCCATCGTCAACGATGCGGCCGGCCAGCAGTTCGGGATCGTGGCGGCGAACAACAACGACTACTCGGTGGTGGTCACGGTGACGAAGAACGACGCTCGCGTCGGCGAGCCGCTGAACGAGCAGGCCGTCGCGAGCGTGACGGTGTCGCCGCGCTCGACCCAGCGGATCGATCTGCCCCAGCGCGAGGTCGACGGCTCGATGGGGCAGAACGGCGCGTACACGAAGAACAGCGGCTCGGGCACGTTCGTGTCGCCGCACGGCTACCACGTCGTGGCCACGGGCCCGGTCGTGATCTACCAGTTCAACCCGATCGTCCAGCAGTTCTCCAACGACGCCTCGACGCTGATCCCGACGACCGCGATCGGCACGGACTACGTGATCATCGGCTACAGCACGGCGAACCCGTGCGGCGCTCCGACGCCGATCGAGAGCATTCCGGATCACACCGCGATCACGATCATGGCGACGCAGGACGACACCACGGTGACGGTCACGCCCACGCACCCGATCGCCGCGTCGGGCGGGGACACCGGCTTTTCGATCGCCCAGACGATGAAGGGCGGCACGCTGACGTTCCAGCTCTCGCGCTACACCGTCGCCAACCTCGAGTCCGAGCAGCCGAACGATGGCGACGTGTTCGGCTGCGCGATGTCGGGCCAGGACGGCGACTTCACCGGCAGCCAGGTCCACGCCGACAAGCCGATCGTGGTGTTCACGAACGGCGAGCGCGGCGCCGGGTTCGGCGGCGCCGACAACGTGGTCTATCCGCCGGACTGGGACGACCAGACCGACGATACCTGCTGCACCGATCACCTCGAGGAGCAGCTGTTGCCGGTCACCGCGCTCGGCAAGCAGTTCGCCGTGCCGCGCAGCCCGATCCGCTCGACCGATCCGACGTGGACAGAGCCCGACATCGTGCGTGTCGTCGCGACCCTCGACGGCACGCAGGTCACGACGAATCTGCCGGCACCGTACGACGCGTTCACGCTGAACGCGCGCGAGCAGAAGACGTTCGCGGCGACCACCGGCTTCGCCCTCGAGGCGTCGAGCGCGATCGAGGTCTCGACGTACCTCGTGAGCCAGCACTTCGTGAAGAGCGGCTACACGGGCGACCCGAGTCAGCTGCTCATCCCGGCCGCCGAGCAGTTCCGCAAGGACTACGTGTTCCTGATCCCGCCGACCTTCGACTCCGACTACATCGTGCTCGCGAAGCCGACCGATGCGATGGTGATGCTCGACGGCTTCCCGCTCGACATGGTCGAGTTTTCGAGCTGCGTGACCGCCCCGATCGGCACCGTCGCGGGCACCGACTACGAGCAGGTGACGTGCCCGGCCGCCGAGGGCCACCACACGGTGTCGGCCGACATGCCGTTTGGGCTCTCGGTGTACGGCTACTACAACGTAGGCAGCTACGCGTTCGTCGGCGGCAGCGACGTCAAGATCATCAACCCGATCTTGTGAGCCCGG
>DAIRFU010000212.1:0-10374 GCA_036794935.1 Kofleriaceae bacterium
CCGCGCAGTCATCGATCGCGTCGATCTCGAGCCGGCGTCGGTCACCGGGTACCGGCTGCGCGTCTACCTGTCCGCGCTCGCACTCCAGGGCCAGCTCCTCGATCTGACCGATCCCAGGAGCATCAAGCTCTACCTCGGCTCGAGCGTGAAGAAGCCACCGTACGCGCTCGGCACCTACGACGCGACCGACGGTGACACCGCGATCGTCGTCATGGTCCAGGCGTCCCTCGACTTCACCGAGGCCCTGCCGCTGATCAGCGACGCGATCGATCGCCAGCTGCTCGCCAACCTCGGCGACCGCACGCAGATCGCGGTGCTGCAGTACGGCGCCGCGACCCCGAGCGGCAAGCTCGGCTCCCTCAAGACCGTGCGCGGCCGTCTGTCGCTATCCAGCGACGGCTCGGTCGCCGACCCGATGCTGCTCGACACGCTCGATCGCGCGCTCGGCCTGCTGCGTCGCGCGAAGAGCAAGCCCGAAGGCCGCCCGCTGCGCAAGATGGTGATCATCGTGGGCGATGGCCGCGACCTCGCGCGCGATCGCGACCGCGTCACTCGCACCGGCGAGCGCGCGAACCGCGACGGCGTGCGCATCCACTCGCTGGCGTTCTCGCCGACCGACACCCGGCGGCCGATGCTCGCGCTCGGTGAGCTGTCGAAGCGCTCGCTCGGCACGTTCCGGTGGGTGCGCAAGGACGCGCAGGACTCGTGGAACAACGCCTTCGACCAGCTCCGCGCCGAGATCAACAAGCAGTACGTGCTGACGTACTTCGTGGGCGCCGCGGACGACATCGGGGGCAAGCGCATCCACATCGTCACCGCGGGCCGCATCGAGGCCACCTCGAACGAGCTGAAGATTCCCGCGCCGGCGTGTAGCGGCAATGAGTGTCTGACCGGCTACTGCGCGAACGACACGTGCATCCAGTACGGCGACCAGGGCGGCCGCGGCGTGCTCGGCTGGCTGCTCCTGATCGGCGGCATCGCGCTCGGTGGCGCCGTCGTGCTCGGCCTGATCGGTTACGTCATGACGCGCAAGCAGCACGCGTCGCAACCAGGTGCGCCGATGCAGCCCGGGATGCCGGCGCAGCCCGGGATGCCGGCGCAGCCCGGGGTGCCGGCGCCGGGCCGGGCGAACAAGCGCAAGCCGAAGCAAGCCGCGGCGCCGGCCGCCCCGCCGGGGATGCTGCCGAATGGTCGGCCGATTCCGGCGCTGCTCGTCACGAGCGGCCCGCGCACCGGCGAGCGCCACCTGCTGTTCAACGGGTTTCTGATCGGCAAGCAGCCCGGCTGCAACCTGATCCTCGAGGACGGCTACACGTCGAGCCAGCACGCGCAGATCGGGATGGACGCGACCGGCGCGTGCACGCTCTACGACCGCGGCTCGACGAACGGCACCTACGTCAGCGACGTCCGGATCACCGAGACCGCGCTCCACCACGGCCTCGTGATCCGGATCGGCGCCACGGAGCTGCGGTTTTTGGCAGAATGAGGAGCGCGCGATGAGAAAAGCATCAGGAAAGGTCATCATCGCCGGCCAGGAGTTCCAGACCGACGCGAAGGTCATCAACTTCCGCGAGCCGCCGTACTGGGACGCGACGAAGGAGTCTTGCCTGCCGACCGCGCTCGATCCGGCGCCGCGCTGCACGGGCGGCGTGCCGTTCGGCAAGCTGCCGAACGGGCCGTACACCAAGCGCTACTCGACGCGCATCCCGCTCAGGCGCTATGGCCTGCACCCACCGCTCGATGCCGTGAAGGCGGTGATCAAGCAGTTCGTCGTGCACCACGACGGCTGCAGCAGCGCCGACATGTGCTTCGGCGTGTTGCAGAACGAGCGCGGGCTGTCGTGTCACTTCCTGATCGACAACGACGGCACGATCTACCAGACGATCGATCTCGCGCTGATGGCCTATCACGCGGCGCAGTGGAACGTCGCCTCGATCGGCGTCGAGTTCTGCAGCCGCGGCGATGCGAAGAAGGAACCGAACTACTACTCCGGCGGCCGCCACGGCCCCAAGCGCGACGTCAAGCCGTGCCGGATCAACGGCCACACGATCCTCGCGTTCGACTTCACGCCGATGCAGTACGACTCGTTCATCCGGCTCGGGCGTGCGCTGCAGCGGCTGCTGCCGAACCTGCCCGCCGAGTTTCCGCAGTCGTCGCCGGGCGTGCAGTCGTGGGAGTCGCTGCCGCCGAGCGCGTCGTTCGGCTTCTCGGGGTACATCGGCCACTACCACCTGACGAACCAGAAGTGGGATCCGGGGCCGTTCGACTTCAAGGACTACTGCCGCAAGCTGCGCGGCGCGAACTGCTTCCCGGTGTTCCCCAAGAAGCAGACCGATGATCAGCCGCGCGTCCCCGAACAGATCGACGAGCTCAAGGCGCAGAGCGCCGCGCTCTACGAGGCGAACGAGCAGCGCGCCGCCGGCGGCTTCTTCCCGGTCGGCCCGTGGGGCGAGGCCCGGCTGTGGCACGGCGGCGTCCACCTGGCCGCGGACAAGGACGCGCCCGTGTTCGCGCCGCTGCCCGGCCGCCTCGTCGCCGCGCGGATGGGCTCGTCGTCGGTCATCGGCTCGACGAACTTCGCGCTGCTGCGGCACGAGATCACGCTCGGCTCGTCGCGTGTCCAGTTCTACTCGCTCTACATGCACCTCGCCGACGAGACGAGGGCGAAGCAGCCCGCCGCCTGGCTGGCCAAGAGCGCCGCGTGGACGCAGCAGTACCAGCCCGGCAAGGTCGTCCTGCTCGACGAGCCGATCGAGGCGGGCTCGCGGATCGCTCACGTCGGTGTCGCCGGTCCGGGCGAGCTCTCGCGTCCCCAGGTCCACGTCGAGTTCTTCGCGACGTCCGAGCTGTTCAACGACATCCATGGCTCACCGTGGCAGCTCGTCGACGGCACGGCCGGTGGCCGGTTCTGCGAGAGCGCGCTCGTCAACGGCAACATCGACACCGACAAGGACGGCCTGCTGTCGAGGCCGGAGCTGTCGGCGTTCTACGCGGGCGCCAGCAGCAGCCAGATGCACTTCCTGGTCACGCTGCACGTGTCGGAGTGGACCGCGGAGCCGAGCTGGGCCGACGCACTGCGCGTGCCGAAGGACTTCAAGATGCTCAAGGCCGCCGAGATCGACGCGCTCGTCGCCGAGCAGATCACGCCCGGCCTGTGGTGGGACGCGAAGGTCGCCGCGCACTGCCGGCTGCCGGCGGATGGCGTGGTCTATCACTATCACCCGGTCGCGTTCCTCTCGTGGTTCAACCAGCAGCTCCTCGACGCCGCCGCGGTGGCGAGCACCGGCCCGGCGGTCAACGCCGCCGACGCGCAGGAGGTCCCCGCCGGCATCACCGACGATCTCGGTGACGTCGACGGCACGTCGATGCGCTCGAACGGCGACGAAGCCGTGGATCCGTGCAACGACGACCTCAGCCTGCAGGATCTCGTGAAGGGCTACGACACGCCGGAGTGCGGACCGTGACCCGCGACGTCCGACCGCCGAAGCCGGCGCCGACCTGGCGCCCGCCCACCCGGCGCGCGTTCGTCGCGATGCTCGGCGCGGCGGCGGCCTCCCTCGCGGTGCGCGGCATGCGCGAACCGGACGATCCCCCGCGCTCGCCGCGGACCCCGGCCACGCGCTGGATCGGCCACTGCTAGCCTGGCGGAGCCGAAAATCCCTGTGTATCGTGCGCGCATGTCGCTGCGTGGCTTCATCTCTGTCTCGAGCGTGGTGGTCGTCGCAACGGGTGCTGCCCTCGCACAGCCGGCACCGGATCAGCCGGCACCGGCTCCCACGGCCGGCTCGGCCGCCGCACCCGCGGAGGGCTCCGCCGTCCAGCCGATCGAGGACGAGCCGCCCGCCGACATGGAAGGCACCGACGAGAATCCGGACGCACCGCGCGGCACCGTCGAGCAGCCCGCCGCGGTCGCCGCGCCGACCGAGACCCGGCCGACCGGCTATCCGATCGAGCTCGCGCTGCGCCCGATCACGCTGCCGGCGAACATGTCCGAGATCTCGCTCGATCCGCACCTCCGCGTATCGCCGGTCGCGGGGAGTGCCGCGCTGCACGCCCGCTACGGCATCACACCCAAGGTCCAGCTCGGCCTGACCTACGTGATCGGTGGGATCTACAACGACCCGGCGACCACCAAGAAGGACTACAAGTTCCACCCTGGCAAGGCCGTCGGTCTCGACGTCACCGTGCTGGTGACCAACTGGCTCGGCGTGAGGGCCGGGGTGCCGATCTACCTCGATCCGTTCGCGATGTCGCTCGCGATCGGCGCGCCGATAAAGTTCAAGCTGAACGACAAGCTCGCGATCGGCGGCATGGATGACCTGCTCAACATCGCGCTGCCGGTCGGCGCCGAGTTCGCGCCGAGCTTCTATCAGGAGGGCTTCAACGCCGCCGCCGCCGAGCGCGACGCCAGCGGGAGCACGCAGTCGAACGGCTCGCTCCGGCTCTCGGGCTACGCCATCTACCAGCAGAAGGCAAACCTCGCGATCATCGGCCGCCTCGCGATGGAGTTCGAGGACTTCGCGGCCAACCGGGGCACGACCGGGTTTGGCGGCACGACGACGTCGATCCACGGCGGCGTGAGCTTCAGTCCGAAGAAGTTTGTCGACGTGGGCGGCACGATCGGCTTCGACGACCTGTCGCAGATGCCGGACTCGTTCGCGCTCGGCGGATTCGTCGCCGTCCGCATCTGATCTCGCCCTACCCCGCCGCTACCCCGCGCGCCCCGCGCCTACCCGATCGGCGATGGTGATCCGTGTAGGATGGGAATCATGGGGTTTCGTAGGGTCTGCTTCCTACTCTGGTTGCCGCTTGCGCTCTCGTTCGCGGCCTGCGGAGAGAACAACCACCAGGTCGACGACGCCGGCGTCGACGATGGGATGGGCTCCGGTGGAAGCGACGCGGCGATCGATGCTCCCCCCGACGCGCTGACGTGCGGCGCGAGCGAGATGGTCTGCGGTGATCAGTGCATCGATCCGCAGACCGACAACGACAACTGCGGCGCGTGCGGCACGGGCTGCGGCACCGGCACGTGTCAGCAAGGCGTCTGCTGCACGGCCGGCCAGATGAACTGCAACGGCGCGTGCGTCGACGTCGCCGAGGACGAGGCGAACTGCGGCGCGTGCGGCACGACGTGCGGCGGCACCGAGACCTGTCAGAACGGTACGTGCTGCGGAACCGGCACCACCGCGTGCGGCGGCCAGTGCTTCGATCTGCAGACCGACGAGACGAACTGCGGTGCGTGCGGTGCGGCGTGCAACCTCGGCGAGAGCTGCGAGATGGGCATCTGCTGCCCGACCGGCCAGCTCAACTGCAACGGGGTCTGCAAGGATCCGCTGACGGACGAGTCGGCGTGCGGCAGCTGCGGAACGACGTGCGGTAGCGGCGAGGACTGCTCGCTCGGCGTGTGCTGCACCGGCGGCGAGACGAGCTGCGGCGGGACCTGCAAGGATCTCAACTCCGACGAGATGAACTGCGGCACGTGCGGCACGAGCTGCGGCGGCGGCGAGACGTGCATCGCCGACGGCAACAACCTCAACCCGACGTGCTGCGCGAACGGGTCGAACAACTGCGGCGGCACGTGCAGCAACCCGCTCGTCGACAACAACAACTGCGGCGGCTGCGGAGTCCAGTGCGGCACCGGCGAGACGTGCTCGGACGGCATCTGCTGCGGCCCCGGCCAGACGAGCTGCGGTGGCGTCTGTGTCGATCTATTGAGCGATGACGCGCACTGCGGCACGTGCGCGACTGCGTGCTCCGGCACCGAGCCGGTGTGTAACGGCGGCACCTGCGCGGCGGCGTGCGACACGGCGGCCGGCTACAGCAACTGCAATGGCGACTGCGTCAACACCGATACCGATCACAACAACTGCGGCGCGTGCGGCACCACGTGCGGTGCGAGCGAGGTGTGCGCGAGCGGCGTGTGCACGACGATGTGCGGCGCCGGCCAGATGAACTGCAACGGCTCGTGCGTCGACGTCGCCGCGGATCCGAATCACTGCGGCAGCTGCACGAACGTGTGCGCGCTCGGCGACGAGTGCGTGATCGGGCAGTGCCAGCTCGACTGTCCGTCCGGCGAGAGCCTGTGCGGCGGCCCGCAGGGTACGTGTCACAACCTGCTCGACGACGAGGCCGCGTGCGGCGATTGCAACACGCAGTGCGGCAGCGGCGAGCAGTGTGTCTCGGGCGTGTGCTGCGCGGCCGGCCAGGTCAACTGCAACGGTGTCTGCAAGGACCCGACGACCGACGAGCTGAACTGCGGCGGCTGTGGCATCGCCTGCTCGACCGGCGAGACCTGCACGAACGGCACCGGCGGCGGCACGTGCTGCACCGACGGGTTCAACAACTGCGGCGGCACGTGCAGCGATCCGATGGCGGACAGCAACAACTGCGGCGCGTGCGGCAACGCGTGCGCCGCGGGCGAGGCGTGTGACGCCGGCCTCTGCTGCCCGACCGGCCAGGTCAACCTGGGCGGCATCTGCTGCCTGGCGAACGAGATCAACTGCAATGGCTCGTGCATCGATCCGTTGACCGATCCGGCGCACTGCGGCCAGTGCACGACCGCGTGCGGCACGAACGAGGTCTGTGACGACGGCTCGTGCGCGACGACCTGCACCGCCCCGAACAACACGACGTGCGGCATCTGTACGAACACCGACATCGATCCGAACGCGTGCGGCGCGAGCTGCACGAACTGCCCGACCGGCGCGGACTGCGTCGCGGGCACCTGCGAGACCTGCGCACAGGCCGATCCGACCAGACCCGACGTGTGCAACGGCGCGTGCACGAACACCCAGACGGATGCGTCGAACTGCGGCGGCTGCAACGTGTTCTGCCAGTCCGGGGAGTCGTGCCAGAGCGGCATCTGCTGCGGGTTCGGCCTCTCCGAGTGTGGCGGCCAGTGCCTGAATTTCCAGGAGGACGAGGCGAACTGCGGCGCGTGTGGCAACGCGTGCGGGACCGGCGAGACCTGCACGAACGGCGCGTGCACGTGCGGCTTCGGTCAGGTGTCGTGCCCGAACGGCTGCGTGACACCGTCGGTCGATCCGCTCAACTGCGGCACCTGCGGCAACGTGTGCGGCGCCGGACCGAATGCCGGCGAGCCGTACTGCGTGTCGGGCGGCTGCTCGGCGAGTTGCCCGGCTCCGCTCGTCGGCTGCGGCACCGGCGTGACGGCGGAGTGTACGAACACCGACTCGGACAACGACAACTGCGGCGCCTGCGGCAACAAGTGCCCCGGCAACCAGGGCTGCTCCGACGGCGTGTGCGTGCCGAAGCTGCCGCTCGGTCCGGATCCGGCGAAGTGCGTCGGCGGCGGCCCGCCGATCAGCGTGCCGACCGGCGGCGGCGAGACGACGTGCTCGGGCAACCTGAGCGCGACCTCGTTCAACTTCGGTCTGTGCTCGCGGACGAACATCGGCCCGCTCAGCCAGGAGCTCTACACCGACGCGTTCAACTCGCTCGAGGGTCCGTACAAGGCGTCGTGCACCACCGACGCGGACTGCGGGCCGACCGGCTCGTGCATCGGCGATCCGGCGAACGGCTACGCGAAGACATGCGCGGGCGGCGGCGTCGGCATCAACGGCACGGTCGGTCCGGTGGCCGACAGCACGGCGGCAGCCCACATCGGCGGTGACTTCTGGGTGTTCGGCTCGATCGGGCTCAACATGAAGGGCGCGGTCACGGTGAAGCAGCGGTTCTTCGACCAGTCGGCGCTCAAGATCTCGAAGGTCAACCGCGTGTTCGGCGAGGCAACCGTGCAGGGCCCGTGGTCCACGCAGGGCGGCGGCACGAACCTGCGCATCGACGGCGCGCCGAGCACCGCGGCGAGCTGTCCGCCACTGCCGGCGAACGTGCTGACCCTGAACGGCGGCTGCGCGACCGAGCCGTTCCCGGCGCTCGCCCCGCCGTGCGGCACCGCGGCCGACCTGATTCCGGTGCGCGACATCGTCGAGTACTTCCGCGATCCATCGCACAACGACAACGCCGCGATCGGGCTCGCCTACGACGCGCTCGCGAACCCGTCGAATGCGGTCCGCATCGAGCTGCCGTGCGGCTACTACTACCTCGACTCGCTCGGCGGCAACCAGACCGTCACGCTGGTCGTGAAGGGCCGCACCGCGCTGTTCATCGGCGGCGCCGCGAACATCAACGTCGAGATGATCTTCGACGTCGAGCCGACCGCGACGCTCGACATGTTCGTCGGCGGCGTCGTCCGCATCGCGCACCCGATCACGCTCGGCTCGCCGGCGTACCCGCGCCTCACGCGCATGTACATCGGCAACTCGAGCGTCAAGGCCGCCGGCACGAGCTGCACGACCGTCACGGAGTGCGGCAGCGGTCTGTGCAGCGCATGTCCGTCCGCGCCGTTCGGCGCGTGCACGGGCACCGGAACCTGCATCGGCGGCACCGGGCTCAACCAGTCGCTCGAGATGTCACAGGGTGGCTTCTTCAACGGCCTGCTCTGGGCCGGCTACGGCGCGATCGGGACGTCGAACACGGTCGAGATGTACGGCTCGATCTTCACGAACTACATCGACGCCTCGGGCCCGCTGAAGATCCACTACGACAACGCGGCGGTCGAGACCGGCGACGAGTGCCCGCCGCCGTCCGGGGCGTGCGAGAGCTGCCGTGACTGCAACAACCAGGCGTGCGTCAACAACCAGTGCGCGGCGTGCACCAGCGACAGCCAGTGCTGCCCGCCGCTGCACTGCGATGCTGGCAGCTGCAAGCTGTAGTCACTGCCGAGGTACATCGAGGACGCCGGCATCGCGAGGTGCCGGCGTCTCCGGTTTCGGCGGCTCGACGGCGCCATCGGCGGTGAGCACCTGGAACTTGCGGATGCCGACGAGCTGGCCGCCGACGGTGTACGTCGCGCACGACCACTTGCCGGTCGGATCCGCGGGCAAGAGCTCCTGCGGGAAGTAGCTGCGGAACACCGTCGCGTCGCCGTCATCGCACTGGAGCTCCTCGGGCCGGATCGGCGGCACGACCCGGTGGCCGCGGAACGTCCACACGTGAACGACGGGCTCCTTGAGCCCACCCGGCTCGCGGAGCAGCGAGCCGCAGCGCAGCCCGTCGAGCTGGTGCTCGCGGATGTGGTGCTTGCTCGCCGGCAGGCACTCGTAGCTGCCGAGCGTGCCGTGGCCGACCGCGGTCTCGGTCATCGCGAGCGGCGCCGGCGGAATCACGCGGCGGCCGTACCAGACCGCGGCGAGCAGCGCGCCGGTGATGCCGAGCGTGAGCAGCGCGCCTTGCGGCGACAGCACCTGGCGGATCGAGAACGACAGCAGCGCGACCGAGCCCGGCGTCGCGGCCGCGGCGACGATGAGCCCGGTCAGGTGATCGACGCCGAGGAGCAGCGGCAGCATGACGTTGAGCATCGCGAACATCACGAGCCCGTACATCGCGGACGCGAGCAACCGCCGCTCCATGATGAAGTTGTCGAACACGAGATCGAGCGTCGACGCGACCGCGCACACGAGCAAGAGCGGCGCGAGCCACCAGTTCCACGACGCGAGCGACCAGGTCGCGCTCGACGCGTAGAGCGGCGTCAAGAAGAAGAACATCTGCTGGTAGAACTGCTTGATCACGTAGTTCGTCGCGACCCGCACGCCCTTGCGCAGGACGTTCTCCTGCTCGCGGCGGTTCGCCGGGCCGACGATGAAGCGCAGCGCGATGAACATCAGCAGCCACGAGCCGAGCAGCGCGATCATCACCTTGTCGGCGTACGCGAGGCCCGCGCGCGCGAACAGCATGACGCCCACGCCGAACGACAGCGCGAACCCGGAGTGCAGCCACCACGCCTTGCGGACGATCCGGCGCAGCAGCGACGGTGGTGGCGATACCGGCGGCGGGCCCGGCTCCACCTCATCTTCGGCGCGACTGCTCACGCGATCTTTCGTTCCTTACGACGCGGTCGCGATGAGGTCCTTGAACCGCTCGAGCGCGAGATCGAGCTTGTTCATCGGGGGACCGAACGAGAACCGCAGGTGGCGGCGGAATCGCGAGGCGCGGCCGCCGCGGCGCTTGCCCGGATCGACGTCGAAGAACTCGCCGGGGACCGTGATCACGTTGCGCTCGAGCGCGGCGCGGAAGAACGACATGCCGTCGCTGATCGGGGCCGGCAGGTGCTGCGCCGACGCCCACACGTAGAACGTGCCCTCGGGTGGCAGGTCGACCGTGAAGCCGAGATCGCGCAGGCCGTTGAGCAACTTCGAGCGCTTCTTGCCGAACTCGTTGTGAATCGCGCGCGTCTCCGCCATCGCCGCGGTCGGCGCGAGCAGCTCGACCGCCTTGCGCTGGAGCGGACGCGAGCCGCCGCCGTCGAGGAACGAGCCCGCCGACGCGACGCCGTCGATGATGCGTCTGGGGGCG
>DAIRFU010000836.1:0-2833 GCA_036794935.1 Kofleriaceae bacterium
TTCTCGGCGGCCTTCGCCTCGCCGGTCTGCCACAGCGCGGCGCCGAGCTGATAGCGCGCGTCGAGGTCCCAGGGCCGCCGCGTCACGAGCTTGGTCAGCAGCTCGAGCGCCGCCTCCCACTTCTGCGCGCGCGCGAACGCCGCGGCCGCGGCCCGCAGCGACGCGATGTCGTCGGGCGCGAGATCGATGGCGTAGTTGAACTTGCCACTCGCCTTCGCGAGCCGCTTCGGATCGCCGGCGGCGGTCGCCAGGTAGAGCTCGCCGAGCAGCCGCTGCGCCTCGTACAGCGTCGGATCGAGGAACACCGCGCGCTCGAGGTCGTGCTCGGCGGCCTCGAGATCCGGTCCGGCGGCCGATCCGGATCCGGTGCCGGCACCGAAGATCGAGCTCATCGCGGCGAGCGCGCCACTGAGGTGGCCGAGGCCGCGGCCCATCATGAACACCGGGTAGGTGTCGCGGGCGAGCGCGCGGCCGAGTCGCTGCGCCCGCGCGGCATCGACGGCCACGCCCGCCTCGGCGAACGCCTCCGCCATCGCCTCGCCGAGCACCGCGTGATAGGCGGTCGGCACGCCCATGCGCTGCGCCTCGCCGACGACCTTCGCGTTGGGGCCGCCATCGGCGCGCCAGATCAGGATGACGAGCCGCAGGTTCTCGTTGATCCGGTCGTACCAGCCGGTGACCACGAGCCTGGCGCCCTGCTTCTTCGCGAAGTCCGCGACGGTATCCGGATCGGGCGGCACGCGCTCGCCGGGCACGTAGAGCGGACCGCCGAGGACGTCGAGCTCGAGGACGTTCTCGGCCTTCTCGGCGATCTCGAACGGCGCCTCGGCGACGATCCACTCGAGCGATTTGCCGTTCTGGACGTGGTTCTCGAACGGGGTCACCGCGACCTTGACCGGGCCGGGCGCGTGGTCGGGCACCGCCGTCGGAGCCGGCTGGGCGGCCGCTGTGGCTGCGCCGAGCGCCATGCAGGCGACCACGTGCGGCCAGCGCCGGGACCTCATAGACTGATGATACCCGTGGCCGACTTGTCGCGCCCCATCAAGTCCGTGCGCCGGAGGCGCCGCCGCCTGCGGCGTGTCTCGGTGCTGCGCCTCGTGTTCCTGCTGATCGTCTACGGCGTCTCGCTCGGCGCGGCGTCGCTCTACTTCGCGATCCGCACGATCAACGACGACCTGCCGCAGGATCTGACCAAGCTCCTCGAGTACCAGCCGAACCGCAAGTCGATCGTGCTGTCCTCGGACGGCGAGGAGATCGGGTCGTTCTCGATCGAGAACCGGCGGATCGTCGCCCTCGATCGCATGCCACCCCACGTACCCGCGGCGTTTCTGTCCGCCGAGGACCGGCGCTTCTACAAGCATCCCGGGTTCGATCTCGCCGGCATCGCGCGGGCGGCCTGGGCAAACTTCCGCTCCGCCGGGATCAAGCAGGGCGGCTCGACGATCACGCAGCAGATCATCAAGCAGACGCTGCTCGCCGGCGAGGAAGGCGATCTGTCCGAGCTCGGCCTCACCGCCGAGCAGCTCGCGGCGAGCAAGAAGGCGCAGAAGTACAAGCGCAAGATGAAGGAGGTGATCCTCGCGTATCGCCTCGAGCGCGAGCTCACCAAGGCCGAGATCCTCTCGATCTATCTCAACCACGTCTATCTCGGTCACGGCGCGTACGGCGTCGGCGCGGCTGCCGAGGCGTACTTCGGCAAGGACGTCGAGGACCTCACGATCGCCGAGGCCGCGCTGCTCGCGGGGCTCGTCGCGTCGCCGTCGAAGTACGCGCCGCATCGCAACATGCAGCTCGCGCGCGAGCGCCAGCGCTACGTGCTCGGCCACATGCGCGAGGACAAGTACATCTCCGACTCGGAGTACGAGGCCGCCCTGGCCGAGCCGATCGCGCTCGTCGACGAGGGCGACCTCAACCACCTCGCCTCGCCCTACTTCGTCGAGCACGTGCGCAAGCTCGCGACGGACCGCTACGGCAACACCGAGCTGTTCAAGGGCGGCCTGCGCTTCTACTCGACGCTCGACATGCACATGCAGGCGGTCGCCGAGAGCGCGCTCGAGAAGGGGCTCGAGTCCCTCGATCGCCGGCTCGGCTTCCGGGGGCCGATCGGCAGCGTGCCGCTCGCCCGGCGCGGCGCGTGGACCGGCGGGCCCGCCCACCCGCTGAGCGGCACCAAGGACGACACCAGCGCGCTCGCCGATCAGCTCCTGCCCGAGCAGCGCTACGGCGCGATGGTCGTCGAGCTCACGCGCAAGGGCGTCGTCGTCGATCTCGGTCCGCGCCGGCTGCCGCTCGACGACAAGGACGCCAGGGACGTGCTCGCGTGGCACCCGACGCTGCCGGGCGACAAGCTCGATTACAAGACGAAGATCCAGCTCGGTGATCTGCTGGCGGTGAGGCTGTCGGCCGACGGCACCGCGGCGACGATCGCGCAGCGCCCTGTCCTCCAGGGCTCGCTCGTCGCGATCGAGCCCGCGACCGGCCGCGTCGTCGCGCTCGTCGGCGGCTACGACTGGACCGCGTCGCAGTTCGATCGCGCGACGCAGGCGCACCGCCAGGTCGGCTCGTCGATCAAGCCGTTCATCTACGCGTCCGCGATCGAGGCCGGCAAGACGCCGGTCGACACGATGCACGACGGTCCGTTCGCGGTCACGACGGCGACCGGCGTGTGGATGCCCGCGAACTACGACAACAAGTACATGGGCAACGTCACGCTGATGACCGCGCTCGCGTACTCGCTCAACACGATCAGCGTGCAGATCGCCGTGCAGATCGGCCTCGATCGGATCATCGAGGTCATGCGCGGCTTCGGCATCACGTCACCGATCCCGCGCCA
>DAIRFU010000213.1:0-10336 GCA_036794935.1 Kofleriaceae bacterium
CCACTGCATGTCCTTGGCGAGCGAGAGCCCGAGCAGCTCGTTGCCGAGCGCGGCGAGCCCGATCTGGTCGCCGACGCCACACAGTGCCGCCATCAGCTGGGTGTCGATGACTCCCGGCATCGACGTGCCGAACCGGCTCGCGAGCAGCCCGAGATCCTGGCGCGGCGCGTGCGCGACGACCAGCGGGTGCGCGGCCAGCGCCTCGACGAGCGGCCGGACGTCCGTCGCGAGCGGATCCACGAGGCGGACCTCCGGATGTTCCGCGACGATCGCGTCGGCGGGAGCATCCAACGAAACGTGCTCGCCCAGCCACGCCACTTGAATCAGGCACAGCACGGGCACGAGGCGGTCCTGCGACACGAACTCGAGATCGAACGCGACGAGCGGCGCACGCTCGATCCGTGCCACCAGCTCGGCGACCTGCGCCGGCTCCGTGATCACGGCGGGCCTGGGCTCGTCGGGGGACGACACGCCTCACCTTAACGCAAGACTCCTGTTAGATTCGCCCCGCGAGGATTTATGACCAACAGTTTCTCCAGCAAGGCGCACATCTCCGTCGGTCACCACAACATCGGCCTCTACCGGCTCGACGCGCTGGTCAAACAGAAGGTCGGTGATGTCGAGACCCTGCCCTATTCACTGCGCATCCTGCTCGAGAACGTGCTGCGCTACGAGGACGGCAAGACGGTCCACGCGGCCGACGTCCAGGCGGTCGCGTCGTGGAATCCCACCCACCGCGTCGAGCACGAGGTCCAGCTTCGCCCCGCGCGCGTGCTGATGCAGGACTTCACCGGCGTCCCCGCGGTCTGCGATCTGGCGGCGATGCGCGACGCGTTCGTCAAGCTCGGTCTGCCGGGCAGCGCGATCAGCCCGCTGCGCGCGGTCGACCTCGTGATCGATCACTCGGTGCAGGTCGACGAGTACGCGTCACCGCTCGCGTTCAAGCACAACGTCGCCCGCGAGTACACGCGCAACCGCGAGCGCTACCTGTTCTTGAGATGGGGCCAGCAGGCGTTCGCGAACATGCGCGTCGTGCCGCCCGGCACCGGCATCTGCCACCAGGTCAACCTCGAGTACCTGTCGCAGGTGGTGTGGACCGACAATGGCATCGCGTTCCCGGACTCGCTCGTCGGCACCGACTCCCACACCACGATGGTCAACGGCCTCGGCGTGTTTGGCTGGGGGGTCGGTGGCATCGAGGCCGAGGCCGTCATGCTCGGCCAGCCGATGGCGATGCTGATCCCCGACGTGTTCGGCTTCGAGCTCACCGGCAAGCTACCGCCCGGCTCGACCGCGACCGACCTCGTGCTCACGGTCACCCAGATGCTGCGCAAGCAGGGTGTCGTCGACAAGTTCGTCGAGTTCTACGGCACCGGCCTGGCCTCGCTGTCGCTGCCGGACCGCGCGACGATCGCGAACATGGCGCCGGAGTACGGCGCGACGATGGGCTTCTTCCCGGTCGACGCCGAGACCCTCGCCTACCTGCGCTTCACCGGCCGCGCCGACGATCACGTGCAGCTCGTCGAGCGCTACTGCAAGGAGAACATGCTGTGGCACGACCCGCACGCGAAGCTGCGGTTCGCGGGCACGCTGTCGCTCGATCTGGCGACCGTCGAGCCGTCGATCGCCGGCCCGGCGCGGCCGCAGGATCGGGTGCCGGTCAAGTCGGCGCGGCGCGCGTGGCGCAAGGGCGTCGGTGGCCTCGTCGGCGATCAGTTCGGCGCCGACACCAAGGGCGTCGAGGGCTGGGTGGAGGGCGGCCCGGCGCCGGGCACGCTCGGCTCGCAGAAGCAGGTCACGACCGACAAGGGCACGTTCGGCGTCGGCCACGGCGCCGTCGTGATCGCGGCGATCACGAGTTGCACCAACACGTCGAACCCGTCGGTGATGCTCGGCGCGGGCCTGCTCGCGCAGAAGGCCGTCGCGCGCGGCCTCACCACCAAGCCGTGGGTCAAGACGTCACTGGCGCCCGGCTCGCAGGTCGTCACCGACTACCTCACCGAGGCGGGCCTGATGCCGTCGCTCGAGAAGCTCGGCTTCTACCTCGCCGGCTACGGCTGCACGACCTGCATCGGCAACTCCGGCCCGGTCGACGAGAGCATCGCGACCGCGGTCAAGGATGGCAACTACGTCGTGTGCTCGGTGCTGTCGGGCAACCGCAACTTCGAGGGCCGCATCAATCCGGTCGTCCGCGCGAACTACCTCGCGTCGCCGCCGCTCGTCGTCGCGTACGCGATCGCGGGTACGATGGACATCGACCTCGACACCGAACCACTCGGCACCGGCGCCGATGGCAAGCCCGTCTACCTGCGCGACATCTGGCCGGCGCCGGCCGAGATCGCCGAGGCGATGCGCACCGCGATCAAGCGCGAGCAGTACCAGCAGCGCTACGCGCACGTGCTCGACGGCGACGCCGAGTGGAGCTCGCTCCAGATCCCGGCGGGCGAGACCTACGCATGGGATGACAAGTCGACGTACATCCGCAAGCCATCGTTCTTCGACGACCTCGGCCCGACGCCCAAGCCGCTCACCGACATCAAGCAGGCGCGCGTGCTCGTCCTCGTCGGCGACTCGGTCACGACCGATCACATCTCGCCGGCCGGCAACATCGCGAAGGGCTCACCCGCCGGCCACTACCTCGACGAACACGGCGTGCCGGTCAAGGAGTACAACCAGTACGGCGCGCGGCGCGGCAATCACGAGGTGATGGTGCGCGGCACGTTCGCGAACATCCGGCTCAAGAACCTGATGCTCAAGGGTGTCGAGGGTGGCTACACCCGGCACATCCCGAGCGCGACGCAGATGACGATCTACGACGCCGCGGTCAAGTACCAGCAGGAGGGCACGCCGCTGATCGTGATCGCGGGTGACCTCTACGGTACCGGCAGCTCGCGCGACTGGGCGGCGAAGGGCACGCTGCTGCTCGGCGTGCGCGCCGTGATCGCGAAGAGCTTCGAGCGCATCCACCGCTCGAACCTGATCGGCATGGGCGTCTTGCCGCTGCAGTTCGAGCCCGGCCAGGACGCGACGACCCTCGGCCTCACCGGCGACGAGGTCATCGACATCGACGGCATCGCAGCCGGCGTGGTCCCGAAGAAGAAGCTGTCGGTGCGTGCCGGCGGCAAGACCTTCCACGTGATCGCGCGTGTCGATACGCCGCAGGAGGTCGAGTACATCCTGCACGGCGGCATCCTCCAGTACGTGCTGCGCACCCGCGCGGCGGCGCTGAAGTAGTCGCGCCGTCAGTCGTCCGGGTCGTCGCCGAACAGCACGCCGACCGGCAGCTCGATCGCGCCGAACGGCTCGGCATGGACGCGCTCGCCGCGCGTGGCCACGAGCACCTCGACATAGCCATCGGGGTGCCAGCGGTGGACCGCCAGCGTCTCGGCGGCCGGATCGACGATCCAGTAATGGCCCACCTCGTGCCGGTGGTAGATGCGCTTCTTCTCGACGAGATCGTGGCGCCGGTTCGTCGACAAAATCTCGCAGACCCAATCCGGGCGGACCGCGATCGGGACCTCGCCGGGGAGCTCGGCGAGCCGCTCGCGCCGCCAGCCCGCGAGATCCGGCTTGAACACCTGCGCGTTCTCGAACAGCACCTCGCACTCCGACGCGAACCACCAGCCGCCCGGCCAGCGGCCGCCGGGTCGCTTGTTGTAGGGCCCGAGGTGCTCGCCGAGCCGCAGTTGCGCGCCGCCGTGGCGCCCCGAGCTCGCCTCCTTCTCCACCAGCATGCCGTCGATCACCTCGTGATTCCGATCCTCCTCGGGGATCGCGAGCAGGTCGGCGATGGTGGCCGGGCCGAGCTTCGGCGCGTCGCTCATGGTTGCCATTGTAACCCGCACCGGCACGGGCGACGACGGCTTTGTCTTGGCGCCCGACATCTCACGACTTCCGGCCGCCGAGGCGCAGCTTGTGCTTCTCGAGCAGGCCCCACTGCTTCGCCTTGTCGGCGAACGTCGACTTCGGCATGCCGAGCGACGCGGCCGCGAGCCGGATCGAGCCGAACTGCTGGAGTGCCTGCTCCATCGCGCCGCGCATCATCGCCTGATACGGCACGAGCTGTTCGGCCGTGATATCCGCGCCACCGCCCTGCTGCATCCGCACGCTCGCGATGTGGAAGTCGGGAAAGAAGTCGCGCGGCCCGAGCTCCTCGCCGCCGAGCGTGACCGCGCGCGTGACCGCGTGGCGCAGCTCGCGGATATTGCCCGGCCACGAGTACGACGCGAGTGCCTCCCACGCCTCCTCGCTGATCCGCTTGGAGCCAAACTCCGGGGCCAGCTCCGCCACCGTGCCCTCGACGAGGTCGACGACATCGGTGATCCGCTCGCGCAGCGGCGGCAGCATCAGCACCATGGTGGCGAGCCGATGGTAGAGATCGAGCCGCAGCCGCGACGACTCGCCCGGCGCACCGGCCGCGAAGCCATCGAGCTGGTTCGTGGCCGCGATGATCCGGACATCGACGAAGCGGTCCTCCTTGCCGCCGACGCGCCTCACGCGACGCGTTTCCAGCGCGCGCAGGAGGTGCGGCTGCAGCTCGATGGGCAGCTCGCCGATCTCGTCGAGGAACAACGTGCCACCGTGCGCCTCGACGAAGTAGCCGTCGCGCTCCTCCGAGGCCCCGGTGAACGATCCGCGCTCGTGCCCGAACAGCTCCGACGCGATCAGGTCGCGCGGGATCGCCCCGCAGTTCACCGCGACGAACGGCCCGTGCGCGCGGCGCGAGCTCTCGTGGATCATTCGCGCCATCAGGTCCTTGCCCGTGCCCGTCTCGCCCAGCACCAGCACGCTGCAATCGGTCTGCGCCGCGCGCATCGCGTTGTCGATCGTGGTGCGCAGCGCGGGATGATGCCCGCGCATCATCTCGATCGCCCGCCGCTTGTCGCTGCCGCCGTCCTTCGCCATCGCGATCAGCGTCGTGCGGCCGACGCTCACGAACGAACCGACACGCAGCTCCGCGCCCTCGATCGGATTGCCATCGACATACGTGCCATTGCGCGACTCGCGATCGCGCACCATCAACACGCCATCGGACTTGCGCTCCATCACGCAGTGCAGACGCGACACGTACGGATCGACGACGTGAATATCGCAGCTGGGATCCGAGCCGAGCACCCAGCGGCGCGGTCCGCTCTCGAGCGGTAGCACCTGCCCCGTCGTCGTGTTGCGCAACGCGACCACCACGCCGCCGCGCCGCCGATCCTTCATCGATTGCGTTGTTCCTTCTTCGAATGACATGTCGCGCTCTCCTGAAATAGAGAATGAGGGTTGCTGTCTCAGAGCCGCCTATCGGGCACGAGCGCGCACGGTTGCGTACTTTGTGCCCGCGCAACCGCGCGAATCTGCGATGCCGCCCGTCCGGAGTGGCCGAGCGCCGTACAAGCCCCGGACGAACAAATGACCCCAGCGCCGGACAGACGTGGTCCGCGCTACGCGACTAACAAGCTCGAGCTCGAATGAGAGCGGTACCCCCGCGAAACGCGACCCCTGGCTCTCGCGGATCGCGTCCAGCAGCCCTGACGGAGGCTGCGCCCACGACACGAATGGCGCTTCGCTCTCGATCGTCTCAACATACGTAGCAACGCGCTCATCAGGTGTCGTCCGTAGACGGCGGCTCGAAACTGCCGCGTTGCTCTGACCTCGAACGCCGCCACGATGCGCAGTGCGAGCTCGCCCTGCGGTACCGACGACCGGTCTGGATCCTCGCCGTGTCTGCGTCCGATCAGTGTGGCGAGACGTCGTATCTCGTACGCAAGTGAATCGGGAAGAGACATTAGTGCACCTGTACCAGCCGACCGCTCTCGAGATCGATGACGGACAGCTTGCCGGCAACGTCGCCGATTCCGAGCGTGTTCGAGAAGTGCCATCGATCCTTGTCGGCAGCCTCGACGAGCTCGGTCTGCCAGCGTCGGTGTCCATTCGTACTGATGCGAGACAGCGTTGGCGGGTTCCCGTCCACGAGCAGCACCTCGCCGCCTGCAAGCGGCCATGCGTCGACTTTCCGACCCGACGTAGCAACCTTCCATGTGTCGGCTCCGGATCGCGCGTCGACGCACACGATGGCGTCGCTTCTGACCGTGAGCCAGCAGTTTCCGGCGAGACCAATGAGTCGCTGCCCGGAGTCGAGCGGATGCGTGAACTCGAGCTTACCGTTCATGTCGTCGAACACGAGCATCTGGCGAGAACGGTACGTGTCGACGAATGCGACCAGCTGCGACGCGTCGTCGGTTATTGGCCGTCCTTCCAGAACACCGCCCGCGGTTTCCGGCCAAGGCACCGTCCATCGTGCTCGGCCGACGACATCGCGCGCGATCAGTCGTTGTCCGCGATGTTTGGACGCGTTCTTCTCGACAAGGTAGTAGTCCCCACGTCCGGGAACACGTGCAAGCAGGCTCGCAGTGTCCTTGGCGAGATCGATTTTTGGAAAGCCCGCACACTCGGACGGCTTGGCCGGTTCGCTGGGGGACTCCCCTTCGCATGTCCCGTCGGCGAGCAGCTTTCCTTCGGCATAGTCCAGTTCTTGGAACGTACGATCCGGTCGCAACACGATCAGCGAGCGATTGCCGCGCGTGATTGCGGCACGACCGAGATCAGCGATACTCCGTCGCCATCTCTCCTTGCCGCTCGCCTCGTCCACAAACCAGATCTCACCGTCGTCGGCGAACACATAACCGTCGTTCGCGCGATACACGCGCTTGGATGGATGGG
Source organism: Kofleriaceae bacterium (assembly GCA_036794935.1). Lineage (GTDB taxonomy): Bacteria > Myxococcota_A > Polyangia > Haliangiales > Haliangiaceae > JABFXX01. The sequence continues at coordinate 6,709 of DAIRFU010000213.1, forward strand.
CATCTTTGTAGAGCGGCTTGCCAGTTGCCAGCGCGACCACGGCCGAGCCGCCTGAGCCCGCAGTCGCAAATGTCGAGTTGCCGAAGTCCGCCTCGTCAGCGTGGACCGACCGCGTCCATGCCTCGTGCCCCGCAGGATCGATCGCGTGGAATGAAGCGCCCGCGGCGACCAAGACCATCTCGCCATTTCCTTTGGCGACGATCTCGTCCGACTGGACCGTGATCGGAGATATCACCTTGCCGTCCCCCTTGACGAGCGCGGCTCTGCCATCCGCAATGAGCACTGCCAGCTGATTTCGTGGAGCAGCCACGAAGCTGACAAACGTCCAGCCGGTCGCCTCAGCGCCGCTGCCATCACCCTCCGTTGGCTTGGAGCCGTGCTTCCCACATGCAACGCCGAGAGCAAGCATGAGGCAACAGGGCAGTACGCGAGCAGCCGGGCACCGTGTCATCAGGACGAGCGTATCTCGTCGTGGGGTTCCATGTCCGCAAATGACCCCAGCGCCGGACAACGTCGTCCGGACCACGCGACAAACATGCGCGCGCAGCTCTCGAGGGACGCAGGGGCTACGAGTTGCTCGTCAGTATTGCGCGTGAAACGAAAGCCCGCCGCCGCCGGCTGCGAACATCGGCTCGAGCGAGACGCCGCGCGCGACGGTGGCCGACTCGCTGTCGCCACGCGAACGCACGAAGAGCCAGACCGCGACGCCCGCGCACGCAACGCCGGCGACCGCCATGCCCTCGGCGATGTAGCGCTTGCGATTGGCGGAGTCCCACAGCGACTTCTGCTTCGCGTTGTCGGGCTCGAGCTTGGCGTCATCGTAGCTGCTGCGGCCGGAGAGCTCGAACGCCACGGCTCCACCGAACAGCGCGACAGCGCCGGCACCGAACGCGATCGGCAGGATCTTCGACGAGCCCGACGAGGGTATCTCGCCGTCCTGCTCGTCATCGTCGTCGTCGTCCGCGGATGTCATCGCGGTGACCGTTGGCGCGGCCTCGGCCGGCTTCTCGGCGAGCGTCGGGATCGTGACGGACTGCGCGTCCGCACTGCCACCGACGGTGATCGCCTTGGTCCAGTCGACGTGGCCCGGCGCCTTCGCGACGACGGTGAAGGTGCCGCCATCGACGGGCAACGTGCGATTCCAGGTGCCGGGGTCGACGAGCGTGCCGTTGCGCGTGATCTCGAGGCCCGGCAGCTTGGTGTCGGGCGCCACGACGATGGTCAGCTTCGACAGCTTCGGCTCGAACTTGGCGGCGCGCTGGCCCGCGACCTTGTGCATCTGCACCGATGCAGCATCGCTGGCCGTGCGGGTCTGGCGCGCAGCATCGAGGAACAGGCCCCATGCCGTCGCGAACTGCCCGTTCTGCTCGCGACAGTCAGCCTGGTTGAGCAGCGTGGCGAGCGAAGGATCCAGCTTCTGGCTGGCATCGAAGGCGGCACACGCCTCGGGGTAGTTCTTCGCCGCCATCAGCTGCTTGCCCTGGCGGAACAGCACCTCGGCCTGCGCGGACGATGGCTGCGCATCCGCGTGCGCGGTCAAGGCGACGAGCAAGAGCCCGGAACAGAGCGTACGCACCATGCTACTCCTAGCGAGAATCGGGAATGCCGTCACCATCGAGGTCGCCGGGAACGCCGCCGGATGGCTTGGCGGCTGGCTTGGTGGTCGGACGCGGCTTGCTCGTCGGCTTCGGACGCGACGGCTTCTTGGCAGCGACCTTGGGTGCCCAGCGAGGACCATGGATCGACTCGGTCACCGCCTTGTCCAGGCTCCACGACGTGAGGTCGTCGTCGGTGCCGACCGAGCCGTCGGGGCCGGGCGCGATGAGGCCGATGATCTGACGGGCCGGCTGATCGGTGCAGGTGAGGACGACCGGATGGCCCCACGGATCGTTCATCGCGTGGCCCATCAGCTCGTCGACGGTCGGGCACGGCGAGCTCTCGTGCGCTGCCGACCACGTGACGAATGCAGTGACGATGTCGCCGAGCTGCGCTTTCGCCTGCGCCGGCCGTTCATCAACAGGTGGTGCGGGCGGCGGTGTCGGCACGGGAGCCGGGGCCGGCGCCTCGACCGCGGTCGTGCTGTGCCCGGTGTCGGCCCCGGTGACGGCCTCGGGTTCCGCGGCGGCGGCCGGCTCGTTCGAGCTCGAGGAGCCCTTCAGGGCGACCGCGGTTCCGATGCCTCCGACGACGACCACGCCGGCGACGGCGAGCCAGATGCCGGACTTCTTGCCGCTGGGTGCAGGTGCGGTCGTGATCGGCCCGGCCATCGACGACAAGGTCGTCGGTTGCCCCGCCGCGATGGCGCCGGAGAAGCGTACCGGCGCCGCATCGAGCGCGGGCTGCGTGACCAGCGCGCCGAGCGCGTTCGCCAGCTCCGTGCCCGAGGCGTACCGCTGCGCGGGATCCTTGGAGAGGCAGCGCATCACGAGTTGATCGACGGCAGGCGGAACCGTGGGGACGCGCGACGACGGCGTCGGCGGCTGCTCGCGCATGTGCATGACGATGAGCTCGCCGATGCCCTCTGCCTCGAACGGTGGACGTCCGGTGAGTAGTGTCACGAGCACGCACCCGAGCGCGTACACGTCCGAGCGCGCGTCGACGAGACCTGCGCCGCGGCACTGCTCCGGTGACATGTACGCGGGTGTTCCCATCACCGCCGACGTGGCCGTCTTCGCGGCCGTGCTGTCGCCGGTCAGCTTCGCGATCCCGAAATCGAGGATCTTGGCGCGGATGCCGCCCGGCACCTCCGGATCGCGGACGAGGAAGATGTTCTCGGGCTTGAGATCGCGATGGATGATTCCGCGCGCGTGGGCGGCACCGAGCGTGCTCGCGACCTGCCGCAGAACGCGGAGCGCCTCGCCAACCGGCATCACGCCGTCGCGGTGCAGCCGGCTATCGAGCGGCTCGCCGTCGAGCAGCTCCATCACGATGTACGCGCTGCCGTCGGTGTGATTGCCGAAGTCGAAGATCTGGACGATGCCGGGATCGGAGATCGCGGTCGCCGCGCGCGCCTCGTTGAAGAAGCGCGTCACGATCTCGGGCTGCATCGAGAACGATGGATGCAACACCTTCACGGCTGCGCGGCGGCCGAGCATGGTGTGCTCGGCGAGCCAGACCACGCCCATCCCACCTTCGCCTATGCGCTTGACCAGTCTGTAAGCCCCGACCTGGGTGCCCTCGACCATTGTCAGGTTGTAGGTGGAACCGCCGCGGTGGTCAATTGTATTGTTGTACACACTGCGAGGGGCAGGATATGAACCGTACCGTGCGCACTGTTGTCGGGTTGCTTGCTTGCGTCGTGGGATGTGGGTTTCCGCAGCCGAAGGACATCGCCGGTGATGGCGGCGGCTCGGCCGGCAGTGATGCCGCGATCGATGCCGCGATCGAAGATGCGCCGGCCGATGCCTCCCCGGACGCGCCCTCCGGTCCCTGCGATCCATTGATGCAGACCGGCTGCGGCGCCAACTCCAAGTGCACCTGGCTCATCGACGCCGTGATGCCCCAGTACATCGGCCACATCGGCTGCGCTCCAGATGGCACCTCGGCGGCCGGGGCGGCCTGCACGTACGGTGCGGCCGGCACGACCGGATACGACGACTGCGCGAAGGGCAGCGTGTGCAGCGCGTTC
>DAIRFU010000837.1:0-2820 GCA_036794935.1 Kofleriaceae bacterium
CGCTGCGCGAGATCAATCGCCTGGTCGCATTCGAGAGTGTGGGCAAGCACAGCGGCCCCGTGCTCGACGTCGGCTGCGGCGATGGCTTCTGGTGGACGATGAAGGACGAGAGCCGCGAGGTCTACGGCATCGACATCTCGGCTCGCGAGATCGCGCAGGCGCAGACGCGGATCCACGCCGAGCTCGCGGACGTGTCGCGCGAGGCGCCGTTCTCCGGCACCAAGTTCGGCGAGCTGATCGGCAACTGCTCGCTCGAGCACGTGCCCGATATCGATGCCGCGCTGTCGAACCTGCGCCGCGCCGCCGCCGATGACGCGCGCCTCTTGATGTTCGTGCCGACACCGCGCTGGGCGTACCAGGGCCGGATGCAGAGTCTGCTGCTGCGGCGCGCGCCGCGTGTCGCGATGGCGCTGTCGGGCGCGCTCAACGGATTCTTCCAGCACTGGCACCTCTACGACGAGAAGGTGTGGCGCCGCCTGCTCGAGCAGCACGGCTGGCGCGTGCGCGCGACGTACGGGCTCGGCTCGGCGCGCTCGGAGTTCCTGTTCCGGCTGTTCATGCCGCCCGCGTTCGCGCAGTTCGTCGCCAAGAGCCTGACCGGCTTCTATCCGGCCAAGCTCGCGCGCTTCTTGCCCGATGCCGCGATCGCACCGCTCGCGAAGCTCGTGCGCTGGGCCGTCTCCGATCCGATCGTGCCCGTCGACTCGCCGCACGCCTACGAGTACCTGATCGTCGCCGATGCCGGCGAGATTGCCGCACGCTGATGGACGCGCAACCCGACTACTTCGCGAACCACGAGCGCGCACGCCGCTTCCCGTGGACGCTGTACCACGCGCCGCTCGAGCGCGACCTCGGTCGCTTCCTCGATCGCGTCGCCGCGGAGCACCCGGAGGGCGACGTGCTCGTCGTCGGATGCGGCTTGCTCCACGAGATCGACGCGGCGCCTGCCGGCCTTCGCTACACGGTGGCCGATATCGATCCGCGCGCGGTCGAGGCGGTGATGGCGCGCAAGGATCCGCGCATCGTCGATGGCCGTGTCGTCGCCCCCGAGGAGCCGATCGAGCTCGGGCGGCCGTTCGCCGCGATCTACGCCAAGGAGGTCATCGAGCACATCCACGCGTGGCCGGCGTGGCTCGCCGGCCTGCGTCGCGCGCTCGTGCCGGGCGGCCGGCTGTGGCTGTCGACGCCGAACTACGGCGAGCCGTGGCTGGCGACGCTCGAGTCGACGGTGCTCGAGGCGGTCGCGCGCAAGGACGGCTTCTCGCGCCGGCACATCCACCCGACGCGGTTCTCGCGCCGCTCGCTCGCGCGCGGTCTCGCGGCAGCCAGTTTCGTCGACGTGCACGCGCGCGTGATGCCGACGCGGCTCGCGATCGCCGCGTGGGCGCAGGCACCGGATCCGGCGACTACGTAGGTCGGCGTAGCGCGCAGAGCGAGTCGCCAGCGGGCGGCCGGGCACCGGATGCAGGAGCTCGCGCACGCTCGCTGCAGGTCTCGCGACCGCGCGTGTTCGCGCACGCGGTGCGGTCGCCGGTACGACGTGTGCTTTGGCGCACCGGTCATGCCGACCATCACCACCAAAGACAAGACGACGATTTTCTACAAGGACTGGGGACACGGGCAGCCGATCGTGTTCAGCCATGGCTGGCCGCTCAACGCAGATGCGTGGGACGAGCAGCTCGTGTTCTTCGCGCGCAAGGGCTACCGCACGATCGCGCACGATCGCCGCGGTCACGGCCGCTCGAGCCAGCCCTGGAAAGGCCACGAGATGGACACGTATGCCGATGACCTCGCTGCGCTGATCGACAGCCTCGACCTGCGCGACGTCGTCCTCGTCGGCCACTCGACCGGCGGCGGCGAGGTCACGCGGTACCTGGGCCGCCACGGCACGAAGCGCATCGCGAAGGCCGTGCTCGTCGGCGCCGTGCCGCCGCTGCTGCTGCAGAGCTCGACGAATCCCGGCGGCTTGCCGATGTCGGTGTTCGACGAGATCCGCGCCGGTCTGTTGGCCGACCGTTCGCAGTTCTACAAGGATCTGTCCGCGCCGTTCTACGGCGCGAACCGGCCGAACACGAAGGTCTCGCAGGGCCAGCGCGATCAGTTCTGGCTGCAATCCATGCAGGTCGGCACGAACGCCGTCGTCGAGTGTGTGAAGGCGTTCTCCGAGACCGACTTCACGCCGGATCTGAAGCGCATCGACAAGCCGACGCTGATCATTCACGGCGACGACGATCAGATCGTGCCGATCGCCGCGTCGGCGCGGCGCAGCGTGGAGCTGATCAAGAACGCGCAGCTCGAGATCTACCCGGGGGCGCCGCACGGGCTGACCGCGACCCACCGCGACAAGTTCAACGCCGACCTGCTGGCGTTCGTCACGTCATAGCGGGAGCGCCGTCAGCTCGGCGAGTGATTGCGCTCGGTGTAGATGCGCAGGATGTCCGCGGCGGTCTCTTCGATCGCGCGGTTCGTGACGTCGATGACCGGCCAGTTCGCGTGCTTGCGGAAGATCTCGCGCGAGTACGCGATCTCGCTGTCGATGTGCGCGCGCTGGCCGTAGCTCGAGTCCTGCGGCATGCCGAGGTGTGATAGCCGCGCCTGGCGGATGCGCATCAACATGTCGGGCTGGACGATGAGGCCGAAGACCTTGCGCTCGTCGACCTGCGACAGCTCCTCCGGCGGATCGACGCCGAGGACGAGCGGCACGTTCGCGACCTTGAGGCCGCGCTGCGCGAGGTAGGTCGACAGCGGCGTCTTCGAGGTGCGCGAGATGCCGACGAGCACGAGGTCGGCCTTCGGCAGGTTGCGCGGCTCGGCGCCGTC
>DAIRFU010000838.1:0-2819 GCA_036794935.1 Kofleriaceae bacterium
CAGCGCCAGCGCGCGCAGGACGAGCAGCGCCAGTAAGCCGAGCAAGCGCGCCGCTCCCAGCAGGAGCAGCGGCAGCGCGCTCGAGACGAGCAGCGGCAACGCACTGACCAGCAGCGCCAGCGCGCCGAAGACGAGCAGCGCCAGCACACCGAACAAGCTCGCCGCTCGCAGCAGGGACAACGACAGCGGCCGAACGACGATCGTCGCCAGCAGGACGAGGATGCACGTCGCTCCAACCAGGCGCGCCGCGAGCGGCCGCGACGTCAGGCGCGAAGGACGGCGGCAGTCGTAGTCAGCGCTTGCGCGCCACCGACCACGTGCCGGTCTGGAGCTGCCCGGTCGCGCTGATCTTCGTCTCGAACGTACCGTCGATCACGTCGCTGCCGAGGGTACCGAGAAACGTGGTCTCCACCTCGCACGAGCAACTCGGATCCGTGTACGGCGCGATCGTGCCCTTGACCTGATCGTCTTTGACCTTGACGAACTCGATCTTGAGCGGCGTTGCTCCGTCCATCATGACCTGGCCTTCGGCCGTGTGGCTGCCGACCTGCAGCGAGAAGCTCACCGGACCGGTGCGTCCGCTGTCGGTCCCGTTGTAGTTGCCTTCCCAGTCACCGGCGACCCTCGCGAGATCGAGATCCGAGCCTTTGACCGCGACTTCCTTCTGTGTGCCGCCACATGCGACGACCATCATGAGTGCAAACATCCACTTCATGACGCGATGCTAGTCAGACGCGGACGCGTCGACCAGCGCGTGCAGCCCGGTTCGATCGCAGATCGCCGCAAGCCGCGGTGCGACGTGAAAAAAATGTAGTGCGACCTGCTCTCGATTCACGGCCGAGCGCCGTCGAGCACACCGACACGCGTGGTCAATGTGCTGCGCGGTGCGTGCGGGCCGCGATCTCGTCCCACGACGGCAGCGGCTCGTGGATCTTCTTGAAGCTGACCTGACCACCCGGCTCGACGACGAATACCGCCCAGGCTGTCGCGTCCGCGATCACGAACGGCACGTCCCACTTCGGGATCACCTGGAACGTCGGATCGACGTAGATCTCGTAGCCGAGATGGAGACGCTCGTGCAGCTGCTCGGCGTAGGCGGACGAGTGCGAGCTGATCGCGATCAGATCGGCGTCGAAGGAGCTGCGGTGAGCCTCGAGGTCCTCGAGCATCGCGTCGCACTCGCAGCCACGCCCCGGGTAGAACACGACCACGACACGGCGGTGCTCCCACAGCGACGCGAGCTCGATGACGTCGCCATGACGCGTGTGGACCTCGCCGCCCGGCGCGCCGCCACGCGGCCAGAGCAAATAGGTCGCGACCGCGCCGGCGATGAGGAGACCGACGATCGCGATCGCGATCTGCTTGGGCCGGCGCTCCTCTCGCGGGATGGACGGATCGAACGCGTCGGCGACCTCGTCGTACGCGTAGCTCAGCCATGACCGTCGCGGCCGCTGCGCGCGGCGATTGCGCTCGACGATGTCGTCGAGCCGGGACATCAGTGCCGCCTCGTTCGAAGCGTGTGCACGAGCGCTTGCGCCAGCATTCGTCGTTCATACTACGAAGTCCCGGCGAGACCGTTGGGGAATCGTTCGACATGGCCACCAGCGACCGGTTGTTGTCGGCCGGGCGTGCTGTCACGATGTGACTCCATGAGCACGACGACGATCCAGATCCCGACACCCGACGGACCGTGCACGACCGAGGTGGTCACCCCCGACGGCAACGGACCCTGGCCCGCCGTGATCCTGTTCTTCGACGCGGCGGGTTTGCGGCCGGCGCAGACGCGCATCGCCCAGCGCATCGCGGCGAGCGGGTACGTGGTGCTCCAGCCGGATCTGTTTCACCGCTCCCCGCCCCTGTCGACGTTCCTCGAGGGCGAGGTGACGCTCGGGGCCTTGATGAAGGTGTTCCAGACCCCGGATCTGCGCGGCACGTTCATGGCGAAGTACTACATGCCGGCACTCGACTACACGAACCTCGAGAAGACGGTCGGCGCGGTGCTCGATCACATCGCCGCGCGGCCCGACGTCAAGGGGCGCGTCGGCACGACGGGCTACTGCATGGGCGGCAACGCGAGCGTGCGCACCGCGACGATCTTCGGCGACCGCATCGCGGCGACCGCGGCATTCCATCCGGGTGGGTTGGTGACCGATCAGCCGGACAGCCCGCACACGCGCGCCAAGGCGATCAAGTCGCGCGTGTACCTCGCGCCGGCGACCGGCGACCTGCCGCCCGAGGCGGAGGCGAAGCTGCGCGGCAAGCTCGACGCGGCCCACGTGCGCTTCGAGATCGAGCATTACGACGCGAAGCACGGCTACGCGGTCGACGACGCGTCGGTCTACGACGCGGCCGCGGCGGAGCGGCACTACGCTGCACTCGACAGGCTGTACGCCGAGACGCTGCGAGCCTGATGCTCGGCTCAGGTGGCAGACGTGAAGTAGAGCAGCAGCGCGATCGCGAGGACGGCGACGACGGGTGCGATCACCACGACCAGCGCGAGCCGTCCAGATCCGGAGCCGTCGTCGGTCATACGGGGTGAGTGTACGGGGTAGGCCGCTTTGGGGCCACCGCCGCAGGCGTGGCGCAACAGCGCAGGGCCAGGGTGCAGGGCCTCAGCCGATGGCGCGGATGACGCGGCACGGATTGCCGGCGGCGAGCACGCCGGCCGGTACGTCGCGGGTGACGATGCTGCCCGCACCGATCACGGCGCCGGCACCGATCGTGACGCCCGGCAGGATCAACGCGCCGCCTCCGACCCAGACGTCGGGGCCGATCTCGATCGGCTCTCCGTACTCGACGGTGCGGCGCCGCTCGGCGTC
>DAIRFU010000214.1:0-10287 GCA_036794935.1 Kofleriaceae bacterium
CCGCGGAGCTTATTGCCGCGGGAGGCCTGCGGGGCAGCGGCGCGAGCCGACCCGCCCTCGCGCGGCGGGTAAGGCGCGCGAGCACGTCGGACGGAGCGCCGCCGCGTGAGCGAGCCCGGCGCCGAGCGCGCAACGGGTTCGCCGCGCTGGCTGCGCTGGCTCACCCGCGTTTCCCTCGTGATCGGCATCGGCGCGCTGATCGTGACCGTGTGGCTGGTCGGCATCGACACGATCGTCTCGCGGCTGCGCGCGATCGGCTGGTTCTTCGCGGTGCTGATCGCGATCGAGATGATCTCGTCCGTGCTCGACGGTACGGCGATCTACTTCATGGCCCACGGGCCGGGTCGTCCGAGCTGGCGCGAGTCGGTGGTCGCGCAGATCGTCGGTCGCGGCGTCAACTCGGTGACTCCCGGCGGCAACCTCGGGGAGGCGCTGAAGGTCGGCCTGCTCTCGCATCGCTGCTCGGCGCGCCGGATCGTCGCCGCCGTCATGTACGTCGTGCTGATCGGCGTGGTGCTGTCGTTCGCGATCATCGCGATCGGCACCGCGGCGACGGCGTTCCTGTTCGACGTGCCGCCCGTCGGGATCGCGCTGCTGCTCGTCGGTGCGCTGATCTCCGCCGGCATCGCGGTCGCGATCGTGGTGCTGCTCCGGCGCGGCATGCTCGAGACGCTGACCGGCGCGCTCGCACACCTCCACCTGATCTCGGCGGAGCGGCGCGCGCGCTGGGACAAGACCCTGTCCGAGGTCGACGCCCGGCTGCGAGGCAGCGACGACGGCGACTACCGCCGGCGCGCGATCGCGTGCATCGCGAGCTCGCAGCTGCTCCAGAAGGGACTCTCCTACTTCACGATCCTGTCCGCCGGCTACGCGATGTCCCCGGGCCAGTTCCTCGCCCTGCTCTCCGCGGGAGTGCTGCTCCAGTGGATCTCGACGATCGTCCCGATGGGCATCGGCCTGGCCGAGGGCGGCAACGCGGCCCTGTTCGTCGTGATCGGCGCCCCGCCCGGGCTCGGCCTCGCACTCGCGTTCGCCCGCCGGGTGAACCAGATCGCGTTCGCCTCGGTCGGCTTCGTCGTGCTCGCGGCCGACCGGCTCGGAATCCGGATGCGGGGTCGCCTGGGCGCCCGGCTCGCGGCAGCCCGGCGATAAGGTGGGATACGGACCCAAGTGCGAGGCTTTCCTGCGGTCCAGGCGCCCGACGAGCGCTGGCGCACAGCACATGTAGCGCCCGCGCACGACAACCACGCGGATTTGAGGGGTTGTCGGTCGGCACGCATCCCGCAAGGTGGGCCCTCTGCGCTGGTCTGAAGATCCTTCCCAACCTCGCGCTCATTCTGGCGATCCTGTTTGCACGCTCGCCCGAAGCCGCCCTGAGCGCGACGACCTCTCGCAACTGCGTCTTGTTTTGTCTGGCGGCAGAAAGGTAAGAGACCCGAGGTGAATGGAACCATCCTTATCGTCGACGACGACGAAGACACCGCTGTCCTGCTGCGGGATTCCCTGAGGAAGCGTGGCTTTGATGTCGATGCGGTCACCTCGGGGCAGGCTGCGCTGGAACACCTGCGCACCTCGCCCAGCGACGTGGTCGTGACCGACGTCCAGATGGCGGGCATCTCCGGCATCGAGCTCTGTCAGGAGCTCCGTCAACGCCACCCCGACCTGCTGCCGATCGTACTGACCGGTCAGGGCGGTCTCGACACCGCGATCGCCGCGATCCGCGCCGGCGCGTATGACTTCATCACCAAGCCGGTGAAGGTCGATGCGCTCGCGATCGCGGTCGGCCGCGCGATCGAGCACCTGTCCCTGCGTCGCGAGGTCAAGCGCCTGCGCTCGGCCGCCGATCGCGACGTGCCGATCGACGGCATCGCCGGCAACAGCCCCGCGATCCGCGAGACGATCGAGCTCGTGCGCCGCGTCGCCGACAGCGATGCGACCGTGCTGGTCACCGGCGAGTCCGGTACCGGCAAGGAGCTGGTCGCCCGCGCGCTGCACAACCTGTCGCCGCGCCGCGAGCAGCCGTTCGTCGCGGTCAACTGCGCGGCGATGCCGGCACCGCTCCTCGAGAGCGAGCTGTTCGGTCACGTCCGCGGCGCGTTCACGGACGCGAAGCGGTCGCGCGCCGGTCTGTTCGTGCAGGCGGGCTCGGGCACGATCTTCCTCGACGAGATCGGCGAGATGCCGATCGAGATGCAGGTCAAGCTGCTCCGCGTGCTCCAGGAGCGCAAGGTGCGGCCGGTCGGTGGTGACGAGGAGGTGCCGTTCGAGGCACGCGTCATCACGGCGACCAACCGCGATCTCGAGACCGAGGTCGAGGAGAAGCGGTTCCGCGAGGATCTCTTCTATCGCATCAACGTCGTCGCCATCCCGGTGCCGCCGCTGCGCGCACGCGCCGGCGACATCTTGCTGCTCGCGCAGTACTTCCTCAAGCGGATCGCCGGGCGCACGAACAAGCCGGTCCAGGGCATCTCCGGCCCGGCCGCGCGCCTGCTCATGGACTACGACTGGCCGGGCAACGTCCGCGAGCTCGAGAACTGCATGGAGCGCGCGGTCGCGCTGTGCCGGCTCGACGAGATCACGGTCGACGACCTGCCCGCGAAGATCCAGGAGCATCAGTCCTCGAAGATCGTCATCACGACGGAGTCTCCGGGCGAGCTGATCACGCTCGACGAGATGGAGCGGCGCTACGTCCGCCAGGTGCTCAACGCGGTCGGCGGCAACAAGACGCACGCCGCGCGCATCCTCGGCATCGACCGGCGCTCGCTGTATCGCCGGCTCGAGGAGCCACGCAACGATCGCAAGGAGGAGCCGAAGCCGGTTGGAGCGGACGCGCGGCCCACCGGCGACGGCCACGTCTCGCGCGCACCGACCGCACCGCCCAGCCATCCGTCGGCTCCTCCCCCGGTTGGCGCCAGCGGCGACCAGCCCGGCGAGCTCGAGTAGTCCTCCCACCCGCGTTCCGCCATGAGCGAGCGCCTACGACTCCTGGTAGTCGACGACGATCTGGTCGATCGGCTCGCGATCCGGCGCGCCGTCGAGCAGAGCGACCTCGACGCGACCATCGACGAGGCCGGCGACGCCGACGAGGCGCTCGCCCGGATCGGCGAGCAGTCGTACGACTGCTTGCTCCTCGATCAGGACCTGCCCGGCCGCTCCGGAGTCGAGGTCGCGCTCGAGATCCGCGCGCAGGGCCGCCGGCTACCGATCGTGTTCGTCACCGGCCAGCAGAACGAGGAGCTGCTCCAGCGCGCCGTCGACGCGGGCGTCACCGACTTCATCCCGAAGAACGATCTGTCGCCGCGCCGACTCGGGTTGCGGATCAAGTTCGCGATCCGGATCGGCATGGCCGAGGCGGAGTCGTCGCGTGCCGTCGAGCGCGCGACCGCGGCGGCGCGCGCCCGCGACGAGATCCTCGCCGTCGTGTCGCACGATCTGCGGGGCCCGCTGCACGCGATCAGCCTCGCGACCGAGGCGCTCAAGGACGAGGTCGAGGGTTCGGCGGTCCGCTACCTCGGCGCGATCGAGCGCGCGTCGGCGCGGGCCGAGCGGCTGATCACGGACCTGCTCGAGGCGAGCGCGATCGAGAACGGGGCGCTCACGCTGTCGCGTGCTCCGATCGACGCCGGCGCGATCCTGCGCCAGGCCGCGGCCGAGCACGAGCTGCTCGCCAAGGAGAGCGGCGGCGCGATCGTCGCCAAGATCCCCGACGAGCCGGTCCTCGTGGAGGCCGATCGCGACCGCGTGCTCCAGGTGCTCGGCAACTTGATCGGCAACTCGCTCAAGCACGCGAAGGGAGCGCCGATCGAGCTCTCGGTCGAGCGCCAGCGCGGCGAGGCCGTCGTCGTCGTGCGCGATCACGGGCCCGGCATCTCGTCCACCGAGCTGCCTCACGTCTTCGATCGCTACTGGACCGGCCGCACGAAGAAGGGCGGTGCCGGGCTCGGGCTCGCGATCGCGCGCGGCATCGTCGCCGCGCACGGCGGGAGTCTCACCGTCGATAGCCGGCAAGGCGAAGGCGCGAAGTTTCTGTTTACGCTCCCGCTCGCGCGCTCGTAGCGCCGCGCCGTTTCGGTCGTGCGCGCGTAGCGCACCGTGCGGCGCTGTCGCTCTCGTCGCTGGATATGACTGCGAACTCACGCTCGCAAGTGGTGGCACGCACCGTGCTTGATTGGCGGGCCATGAAGGAGGCCGACCATCCCCGCATTTTCGAGCTGGTGCTCGGACGCATGCTCGAGCTCGTCGTCTTCTCGGTGGAGGGTGTCCGCGGGCGCTTGAGCCGCGGAAGAGTGGTCATTCACTAAGGTGATCACCACCGCCCACGATGACGAGGACGCCACACGCGGTCCTCCGGATCGTCGACTGCGCGGCGATCCGCAGCGCGATCGCGCCCGGCTCAGCGTGCTCGCGGAGGTCAGCCTGTTGCTCGCGTCGTCGGGCGACTACATCACGATCCTCAGCAAGCTGACCGAGATCGCCGTCCCGCTGCTCGGCGACTGGTGCTCGGTCCACATGGTCAGCGCGAGCGGTCAGCTCGAGCGCATCGCGATCCGCCACGCCGATCCGGGGCGCCTCGAGATGGCCGACATCCTCGCGAACAGCGCCGGTCACACCGATCCGGATGCGCGCAGCGCCGCGCGCGTGTTCGCGTCGGCCAAGAGCGAGTGGCTCGAACGAATCGACGATGCCCTGCTCGCCGATCACGCGCGCGAGCCATGGGCCCGCGACGCGCTGCGCCTGCTCGGCCTGTACTCGTACATCGCGGTGCCCCTGAGCGTGCGCGGCCGCGTCATCGGCGTGCTCACGCTCGTGCGCGGCGAGACCGGCGTTCCCTACGATCGCGACGATGTCGGCTTCGCCGAGGAGCTCGCGCGCCGGGTCGCGATGTATGTCGACAACGCGATGCTCCTGCGCGAGGTGCAGATGCGCGAGTCCGCGCTGCGCGACGAGGCGACGCGGCTCGAGACGCTCAACCGGATCGGCCAGGAGCTCGCCGCGATCCACGACCTCGACGAGGTGGTCAAGCGCGTGTGCGATGCCGCGACCGCGCTGACCAGCGCCGAGCTCGGCTTCTTCTTCACGCATGCGGACGGCGAGTCCAAGTTCGCGCTGTGTGGCGCGACGCCCGGCGAGACCCGGGCAGTCGCCGCGCGACGTGACGAGCTCACGCCGAACTGCGCGGCGTTCGCGCTGCAGCGCGCGCTCCGCATGGACGACGTCCACCGCGCCGCCGCGTCGACGAACCTCGGCGTGCTGTCCGGGATCGAGCGCATTCGCAGCTACCTCGCGGTCCCCGTCCGCGGGCGCAGCGGTGACGTGATCGGCGGCATCGCACTCGCCCACTCCGAGCCGGCGGCGTTCGACGTCCGCGCCGAGCAGCTCGTGATCGGCCTCGCCTCGCTGACCGCGACCGCGACCGACAGCGCCCGGCTGTTCCGCGAGGCGCGCGAGCTGATCGCCGCACTCGAGAAGAGCAACCTCGATCTCGATCAGTTCGCGTACGTCACCAGCCACGACCTGCGCGCCCCGCTGCGCGGCATCGCGAACCTCAGCCAGTGGATCGAGGAGGACCTCGGCGAGAACCTCACCGAGAAGTCGCGCGAGTACCTGCACCTGCTCCGCGGTCGCGTGCGCCGGCTCGAGGATCTGATCCAGGGCGTGCTCGACTACAGCCGCGCCGGGCGGGTCGCCGACGAGCCGACCGAGGTCCGCGTCGGTGCGCTCGTCCGCGAGGTCGTCGAGCTGATCGCGCCGCCGCACGACGCGACCATCGACATCGCGCCGAACCTGCCCACGCTGAGCACCACGCGTGTCCCGCTCCAGCAGGTGTTCATGAACCTGATCGCGAACGCACTCAAGTACAACGGCAAGCCGGCGCCGCGCGTGCACGTCGGCGCCGAGCCGATCCGCGATGGCTGGGAGTTCTACGTACGTGACGACGGGCCGGGCATCGCGCCGCGCTACCACGCGCAGATCTGGGGCCTGTTCCAGACGCTCCACTCGCGCGATCGGATCGAGAGCACCGGCATGGGCCTCGCGATCGTGCGCAAGATCGTCGAGGCGCACGGTGGGCGCGCGTGGATCGACTCCGAGGAAGGCCGCGGCGCGACGTTCCGGTTCACCTGGCCCAAGGATCCGCCACGATCGCGGAGCTGGGACCGCCACATGCGCCGCCGCTGACCGTGGCACCACGCTTGCTGCACTGTTGGTCATGCCGCGTACCACGAAAGACTCGCATGTTCGCGAGACTGAAGACGAACGCGACGACGCAGACGCGCCGCGGGTCGACGAGGTCGAGCCCGACGAGCGTGCGCCGTCCAGGCTCGACGACGATGCACCCGAGGCCGAGCCGGACGACGACGATCTCGTCGAGGACATCGACCTCGACGATCTGGCCGCGATGGAAGGTCCCGACGCCTGACTAGCCGCGCGCGATCGGCGGCCGCACCAGCACGGTCGACAGCTCCAGTTCGCCGTCGAGCGCCTGCCGCGTGCACGGTGCCGTGCCGTCGTCGGTCAGAAACAGATACGTCGGCGCCGACGCCTCGACGCGCAGCTTGCAGACCGCGGCCTGCACCTCGGCTGCGGTCGGCCGATCGCTGTAGCCCTTCTCGAGCATGCGCTCGACGAGCTCGACGAGCCCGAACGGCGCCTCCGGACAGCGCGGCGCGAGCGCCGGCACGGGGCGGTTGAGGTGCTGGACGAGGATCTCGACCGACGACGCACCGGAGAATGGTGGCCGGCCGGTGAGCAGCTGGTACGCGACGACGCCAAGGCCGTAGATGTCCGAGAAGCCGTCGACGGGGCCGCCGCGTGCCTGCTCGGGAGCCATGTACGTGGGCGTGCCGATCGCCTCGTCGTGGTGCGTGTAGCGCGCGCTTGCGACGTGATGGGCGATGCCCCAGTCGATGAGGCGCAGCGGATACGCGGGGTCGTACGGCGTGAGCAGGATGTTGTCGGGCTTGAGGTCGCGGTGCGTGACGCCGCGATCGTGCGCGGCCGCGAGCACACCCGCGATCCCGCCGACGAGATCGATCACGGTGTCGTGGTGCATCGCGCCCTCGGCGATGCGCAGCGACAGTTGCGTGCCCTGGATGAGCTCCATCGCGATCCACGGCCGGCCGTCGGCGAGCAGCCCGCACTCGTGGAACCGCGGGATGCCGCCGTGGGAGATGGTGGCGAGGATCGCGGCCTCGCGCATCATGCGATCGATCGCGCGTTCCTGACGCAATTGGTCCTCGCGCAGTACCTTCAGCGCGACGAACCGGTCGTCGACCGCGTGCCGCGCGCTGTACACCCAGCCCATGCCGCCGGTGCCGAGCAGGCGCTCGATCCGGTACGCGCTCACCAGGTCGCCGGTCCGGAGTGACCCCTCGTGATGCCTCTCTTCGGGAGCGTTCTTCGCCAGCGATACGGCCATGCCGTCGGTTCTCTGAGCACGCTGCGTGCCACATGGCTCGCTGTGATCGCGGCCGTGACAAAACCGCTCCGCGCCGGCGACGAGCTCCGGTACTTGCGGTGCGAGTTTGTCGGCAAGGTTCCTGCAGAACGTGTGGACCATGACCTCGGAACCGGTTGAAGAGCTTGCCCCCGACAAGGTGGTGGGCTCGTACCGCATCGTGCGGGAGATCGGCCGCGGCGGGATGGGCACGGTCTACGAGGCGCGCCACGTCGTGCTGCCGCGACGGGTAGCGCTCAAGATCATGCACGGCGAGCTGCGCAAGCAGCCCGGCATGGCGACGCGCGTAGTACAGGAGGCCTCGATCCTCGAGGAGGTTCGTCATCCCGGCGTCGTGCGCGTGTTCGACTGCAACCTGTTGCCGGATCATCGGCCGTGGATCGCGATGGAGCTCGTCGAAGGCGAGACGCTCGCGAACCGCGTGCTCCACGAGTGCAGCCTCGCGCCGTTCGAGGTCGCGATGCTGCTCGCCGAGGTCGCCGACGTGCTCGCGGCCGTCCACGCGCGCGGCGTGATCCACCGCGACCTCAAGCCCGATAACCTGATCCTGACGCCGGCGAACCGCGACTTCCCGCTGCGCGTGATCGACTGGGGCGTCGCGCGCCTCGGCCCGCTCGGGCGGCTCACCCTCGACGGGCTGACGCCGGGGACGCCGATCTACATGTCGCCCGAGCAGGCGACCGGCCGCAACATCGCGGCGCCGTGTGACATGTACTCGCTCGGCGTCATCGCCTACGAAGCGCTGACCGGGCGCCCGCCGTTCGACGGCCGCACGCTCGCCGAGGTCGTGTCGATGCACCTGACCAGCGAGCCGGCGCCGCTACGCGAGCAGTGCCGCGCGCCCGCCGAGCTGTGTGCGCTCGTCCATCGCATGCTCGACAAGGAGCCCGCGGTGCGGCCCGGCGCGATCGAGGTGCGCCAGCTCGCGCGCGCGCTCGCTCTCGAGCTGTCCGCCGCGTACGAGAGCTTCGAGCTGACCGGCGGCGATCCGCCACGGCTCCCCAAGGCGGCCGCGCGGCCACGCCGCCACGTCGCGCTCGCGGTCGATCGGCCGACCGAGGACGCGTTCGTCGTCGATCCGGACGCGCTCGAGTTCGGCGTCACCGAGATGGTGCCGACGATCCGCAAGCCGCGCTGGACTCCGGAGATCGGGTTCGCCGCCTCGGCCGAGCCGCGCGAACCGGCTCGGCCCGCGATCACGCCGCGCGGAATCCGCGACCAGGTCGCCGGCGAGATCGCGACGACGAAGCGGCGCTGATGGCGCGCCGTGACAGAACACCTCGACCGGCCGCGCGCGTGCGCACGGCCGTGGCGCGAACGCACGGTCACCGCCCGCGAATTCTCGCGGCCGTGCGGACTGCTGCGGGGCACGCGTGTTGCTCACGTCGTTAGCAACTGACCACTCACGGGAGACCCACGATGCATAAGAACGGATCGACGTCGACGCTCGACTCGCGTCTCGACTCGCTGAAGGAAGGCGTTCGCAACCTCGTCGATGCGGGCGGTGAACGCGCCGGCCACATCAAGGATCGCGCGATGGGCGTGAAGGACTCCGTCGTCGAGAACGGCGGCGCCGCGCTCACGCGTGTCGGCTCGATGATCAAAGAGCACCCGTTCGCTGCGCTCGGTATCGCGTTCGGCGTCGGTTACTTCGCCATCCGGATGATGAGGAAGTAAGTCATGGACACGTTCGAGAACAGGTCCACGAGCGGAGACCTCTACACGCGCGCCGAGGACGAGGCGTCCGGCATCAAGCAGCGCCTCGGCCAGCTCGGCCGCCGCATCAAGCGCGTCGATCTGCGCTCGCAGATCGTCGATCATCCGTTGGCGGCGGTCGGAATCGCCGCCGGTGTCGGCGCGCTCCTCGGGCTCGCGCGGCCGATGCCGCGTCGTGGCCGCGTGTCGGCGGCGATGGTCGCGCTCGCGACCACCATCGGCTTTCGCCTCGTGCGCGAGGCCGTGATGATGCAGCTGACGCAGCTCGCGAAGGACCGCTTCGCCTCGCAGCGCTCGGCCGAGCACGGCATGCAGGCGCAGGCGCCACAGGCCGGCATCTAGAAGTGGCTGCCGGCTGCGATGCCGATGCTCGTACCGACGAGCGGCATCGATAGCCCGGCCATGCCCGGCGCATCGAGCTGGTACCAGTCGACGCTCTCGTCGAGGAACACGCTCGCCGTGATCAGCGGGCCCTTCTGTGTGAAGAACAGCGGTGCGAACAGAAAGCCGAGCGCACGCACGCGGCCGGTGAGCTGGACGCCGGTCGCCGCACCGACGCCAAAGCCGCGATAGCCGTCGAGCGCACCCGACGCGCTCGCGTAACGCGGACCGCCGCGCACGTACATGGCGACGTTGTCGGCGACCGTCGCGTGGTAGCGCGCGTCGATGCCGTAGGTCTCGAGGTCCGAGTCGCCCATCCCCGGGTCGCCGCCGACGAGCCCGTGGTAGGCACCGTCGCGATCGATCGCGAGGTTCCCCGAGAGCAGCGGGCCCACCAGGAGCGCGCCAGACCGCCAGCCGATCGCGATGCGCAGCTGCAGCGACTCGCCGAGCATCGCGCCGCCGTCGCCGCGCGCGCTCGACACGCCGTAGGACTGTGAATAGTAGAAGCCGTCCGCGTGGGCGCTGGCCGTGGTGGCCGTAACAGCGAGCGCGAGTGCGGCAATCCGCATGACACGAACATCAGCAAGTGCCGCGCCACCGGGGGCGTGACAATTCACGCATCTACGTGCCCCAGCCGAAACCTGCGACCATGCGGGACCCTCGACCCACTGTACTGGGGCTGGGAGGAGAAACATCGCATGAACACTCGCATCGCCTGCCTCGCCGTCGCG
>DAIRFU010000215.1:0-10277 GCA_036794935.1 Kofleriaceae bacterium
CCAGCGCACCCGGCCTCGCCCCGACCAGCGCACCCGGCCTCGCCCCGACCAGCGCGCCCGGCCTCGCCCCGACCAGCGCACCCGGCCTCGCCCCGACCAGCGCGCCCGGCCTCGCCCCGACCAGCGCACCCGGCCTCGCCCCGACCAGCGCACCCGGCCTCGCCCCGACCAGCGCACCCAGTCTCGCCCCGACCAGCGCCGCGAGCGCCGGCTCACTCGTGCGAGACAGGGCGGCGGACGTCGATGCCCAGCAGCGCGCGCGCGACGCGATGGCGCCGGCGGTCCCGACGAGCTCGCGGCGCACGACGCTACGGTTCGCGGCGCTCGTCGCCACGGCCGCGATCGCGGCCGGCGTGATGTACGTCGTGATGCGCGATCGAGCCGCACCGCCGCAACAGTCACGGGTCGCCGGCGGCGTGACCCCCGACGCCATCGTCGCGGCTGCGTCGGCAGATGACGCTGTCGCCGGCGATGCGAATCGCGCGGCCGAAACCGCCACACCGGATGTCGCGGAGGCGCACGAGCCGACAGCCGACACGAACAAGCCGACGACCGACACGAACAAGCCGACGGCCGACACGAACAAGCCGACGGCCGACACGAACAAGCCGACGGCCGACACCAAGAACCCGACGGCCAACACCAGGAACCCGACGGCCGACACCAAGAAGTCACCCCCGGTGGCTGACGATGATGACGACGAGGCGGGCGGTGACGAGGCGGCCGCCAAGAAGCTGCGAGAGGCGCAGGCCGCGCTGACGGCGAGTGACTGGGACCTCGCCGAGAGGCTCGCGAACAGCGTGATGAACAGCGAGACCGCGATTCCGCGCCAGCGCGCCCGCGCCACCATGATGTACGGCATGGTGCAGTGCCTCGGCCGCAACGATCAGGGCCGCGCGATCGCGGCGGCGCGCCGGCTCACCGGTTCGCCAAAGCTGCGTCGCAAGCTACTCGACACGTGCCGACGCGCGCGGCGTTGACGATCCGTCCGCTCGGTGCAGCAGCACGAGCACGCGGCACGATCCCGCGGAGCCGAGTGCATCCCGGCTAATGCAGCAGCACGAGCACACGGCGATTGCCCTCGGGGCCTGTCACGCCGAGGTCGATGAAGTCACGCGAGCGCAGGTCGCGCGATGCGAGCACGATGCCGGCGTCGAGATCGCTGTCCACCGCGACCTCGTCGACGGTCACGATCTGCTCGCCCGGCTCGAGCCGGATCGCCGCGGCGAGCTGCGACGCCGTGATGCCGGGCGCCGCATCGATGATCGTGGGCACCGGCACGATCGGCTCCGCCGTCCGCGGTGACGGGTGATAGCGCAGCGCCGCCGCGTGCGCGTGCAGCGGCGGTGCCTCGGCGACACGCAGCTCGACGGTGGGACGCATCACGAGCAGCGCGAAGCACGCCGCGGACAGGCCGATCGCGAACGAGCGAAACACGAGCATGGCGCTGATGCTTTGCAACGAGGCTGCCAGCCGGTCGGCCCGATCTTCGCCGGGTTACGCGCCGGGATCGCGCGACCGTTTGCCGTTTTGACAGCAGCCACGCAGGTAGCGCGTCAGGTCGTCGAGCGCGCGCAGCTCGTCCAGACGCCGCGCCACCGCGGCCGCGAACGCGTCCGGGCGCGCCGCCTCTTCGCGTAGCCGAGCCCGCCCTTCCTCGACCGTCTCGGGTACGGAGACCGCCGCGAGCGCGGCGAGCCGCAACGCGACCGCCGCGGGGTCGAGCTCACGTGTCATCGCAACCCTCGAGCTTCTCGATGTCCGCCAGATCGATCGGCCGTCCGGCCAGCCGCTTCATTCGCAACAGCACCTCGCGCGAGACAAACGTGATCGTACCCGCCGGCAGGGCGACGTCGATGCGATCTTCGAGCACGCCCGTGTACGCCGCTTCGGCGATCAGCAGATCCAGCACCAGGTGCTGCGAACCCACGATCTTGTTCACCCGCTGAACGTGGCGCTCCTGTGCGGTGCCCGCGTCAAACGTCATTGGACCTGCCGGAATCGTGTAGCCGAGTGGCGCCACCGCTGCGAGCGCTGCAGATAGGTGCTCGCGCGCGATCGCGATGTCGATGTCCTTCGTCGAGCGGGTCACCCCATGAGCGGTGACCGCGATCCCGCCGCAGACGGCGTACGGCACTCCCGCACCGCGCAGGGCCGCGGCGATCGCGTGGAGCTCGTCGACGAGGTTCACGCCGCCCAGCGTATCCCGCTGCGGGACGGCTCGCCAGCCAGACTCGCGTCGCCAGCCGGCCTCGGGCGCGCTACGACTTCTTCAGCTGCTGCGCGAGGTAGTTCTGCTCGCCGATCTGGCGGATCAGCTCGAGCTGCGTCTCGATCCAGTCGGTGTGCTCCTCCTCGGAGACCAGGATCCTCGTCATCAGATCCTCGCTCGCGTTGTCACCCGCGTTGCGCGCGGCCGCGATGCCCTGGTTCAGAAACGCGCTCGCCGCGTACTCGAGCTTGAGGTCGCACTCGAACTGCTCCTTGACGGTCTCGCCGACCTGGAGCTTGTGATAGCGCTGCAGGTTCGGCACGCCTTCGAGAAACAGGATCCGGCTGATCACGATATCCGCGTGCCGCATCTCGTCGATCGACTCATCGCGGAGCTTGTGCGCGAGCCGCTCGTAACCCCAGTTCTCACACATCTTCGCGTGGATGAAGTACTGGTTGATCGCGGTCAGCTCGTTGGTGAGCAGCTGATTCAAGAGGTTCAAGACCTCCTCGTTGCCCTTCATGCGCGCGAAGGTACCGCGAGTCGCGCGGCAGAGGGCGCGTCGCGACGCGGATCAGGCGGGCCGGGCGACGCGGATCAGGCGGGCCGGACGGCGCGGATCAGGCAGGGCGAACAACGCGGATCGCGACCAGCTCGCTGGGCGCATCGCGCTGCTCGCTCGCAGCGTCGCCGCTGCAACCGCTGGCGCCCTTCGCGAGCAGGCGCTCGCGCAGCTCGTCGACGCACGCGCCACATCCGGTGCCTGCGCCGCAGCGGCGGCCGATCTCCTCGACCGTGCGCGCGCCGTCATCGATGATCGCGTCGACGTCGCGATCCGAGGTCGGGTGGCACATGCAGACGATCATCGGGACGAATTTGATAATGCATTTCAAAACCAGTTCCGTCAAGGCGTTCGTTTTCTGGGCGCAACCACCTGGAACTCCTATACTCTGCGCATGCCTCTCCGCCTCCTTCTGTGCGCGCTGGTCCTGACCAGCTGCACCCAGGGCAGCGACGACGGGAGCGCGCGCATCCGGCCGCCCGATCTGCAGATCGTCAGTGCGGGCAATGCACCGCGACGACTCCTCGTCTATCAGCCCACGAAGGGCTCGGCGATCACGCTCGAGCTCGCCGTCGACGTCACGGTCAGCGCCGGCGACATGGGCGGGCCGATGCCGACGATCGTGCTCACGCTCTCGGTCGCGGTCGACGCGGCGCTGCCGATCGGGACCAGGCTGCGCACCACGGTGATCGACGCGATCGCGCGCGAGCGCGACGACAGCCGCGTGCCCGCCAACGCGCTCGGTGCACCACTCGCGCGGATGAAGGGCCTCGTGCTGACGTCGTGGCTCACCACGAGCGGTCACCTGGTCGGCACGCGCGTCGCGACCGATACGCCGCTACCCGCGGACGCGCGCAGCCAGCTCGCGGCGCTCGTCGCGAACTTCGACCAGCTGATGATGCCGCTGCCGCGCGAGCCCGTCGGCATCGGCGCGGTGTGGCGCAACTCGCGCCCGCTCGAACAGAACGGGATGCGGATGACGGCCGTCAACACGGTCGAGCTGACCGGCATCACCGGCGATACGCTGACGTACTCGATCGACACGCAGGTCCATGGCGACGATCAGACGGTCGAGCAAGCCGGCATGGGTGTCGAGATCAAGGACATCGTCGGCACCGGCAGCGGCAAGGGCAGCCTCGATCTGCGCACGCTCGCGGTGTCGGCCGAGCTGAGCTCGGAGTTCCGCAGCACGATGAAGGCGACCGGCGAGACCGAGGCGCTACCGATGCGGATGGCGATCACGACGCACGTGACGCCGCGCTGAGCGCCGCGGCCGCGCGCGACTCCCGGTCACGGTGCGCAGAGCGCGCCGTACTTCGTGCACGTGCCGCCGGCGACCGCCTCGCACGTGTGGTGCAGGCCGTCCGCCGCCGAGAACATGCAGCGATCTGCCGGCGCACACGCGGCGCCCCACTGCTGACAGGTGCCCTCGACCGGGCGGGCGCACTGCTTGTACGTGCGATCGGTCGCGTCGTACATGCAGCTGTCCTTTGGCGTGCACGGCGAGCCGAAGTGGAAGCACGCGCCGGCACCGCCGGCCAGGCACGTGAAGTAGCCGTGTGCTCCCGCGTGATACGCGCAGCTCGGCGTCAGGCAGCCGACATCGGGCACGGTGCCGACCGGGCCCGGACCGCGAGCTTTCGCCGAGCCGCTGCCGGCGCGGCCGTCGGGCCCACCTGCCCCACCACCCGCGTTGCGGACATCGGTGGCCTTGGGCCCACACGCGGCGAGCAGGATGGCAATCGCGAAGAGCCGTGTCACCGCCGGACTATAGCGTGCCGTTCGCACTGTCGCCGTTCGCGACACCGACGTAGGAATCCGCCACGGAACCCGCCGGTATGCGGATTGCTGGGATCGGGCCCCATGCGCGCCTACCTGCTCGGCTTTGCCACGATGGCCCTCATCGGCTGCGGTACCGACGTCGCCCACAACGACGATCCCGACGCGGACTCCGCGCCTCGCGCGACCTGGTACCAGGACGTCGCGCCGATCGTCGCGGAGCACTGCATGGGCTGTCACCGCCCCGACGGCATCGGCCCGTTCGATCTGACGGTGTACGACACGGCCGCGGAGAACGCCGGCCGCATGATCGATCAGATCGACAAGGGCGCGATGCCGCCGTTCGACGCGCGCGAGGAGGCGGACTGCACGCCGCGCTTCGGCTGGGTCGACGATCCGCGGCTCTCCGATGCCGAGATCGAGACGATCCGGACGTGGATCGACGATGGCCTCGCCGAGGGCACGGTCGCCGAGATCCCCCAGCCCCCGAACACGGAGCTCGCAGGCGTGACGAAGACGCTGACGCCGGCGGTGCCGTACACGGTCGTCGGCACGCGCGATCAGTTCGTCTGTTACGTGCTCGACCCGCAGACGCAGGGCACGTGGCTCACCGGGCTGCAGGTCCGGCCCGGCAACTCGCTCGTCGTCCATCACGTCGTCGTCACCGAGCTCGTGCCCGGCGCCGAGCACGATGCGACCGTCGCCGCACACGGCATCGGCATGCCGTGGGACTGCAGTCAGACGCCGACGCCGGGCGGCCTCGTCGTCAACATCTGGACGCCGGGCAACCAGCCGATGCAGACCAGCGGCGAGCTCGCGGTGCCGCTCGTCGCGGGCGCGAAGCTCGTGATGCAGCTCCACTACCACCCGACCGGCAACAGCGCCGATCCAGACGCGACCTCGATCGACCTGCGCACCTCGTCGGTGTGGCCGCAGAAGATGTACTTCGTCGGCGCGTTCGGCAACGAGCTCACCGCCCCCGCGCTGCTGCCCGATCCCGACGATCGCACGACGGCGGCGCCCGAGTTCCGCATTCCGGCGAACGCGGCGGATCACGCCGAGCACATGCGGATCACGGTGCCGCAGCTCGGCGATCTCGACGAGGTCCAGCTCTACTCGGTCAACCCGCACATGCACATGGTCGGCACGCACATCGCCGCGACCGTCGAGCGACCGGCGGCGCGCGGCAACGACCCGCAGAACGAGTGCCTCGCGAACGGGGCGTGGAACTTCGACTGGCAGCGCACGTACATCTACGACGCGCCGCTCGCCGAGCTGCCGACCTTGCGCCCGGGAGACGTCATCGACCTGCAGTGCACGTGGGACAACACGCTCGACAACCCGTTCGTGCAGCGCGCGCTCGCCGACGCCGGCCTCGTCGCGCCGATCGATATCAACCTCGGCGAGAGCTCGCTCGACGAGATGTGCCTCGAGATCTTCGGCTTCGCGATCGACGCGCCCGCACAGCCGATGCCGCGCACCGGCCCGACGGCCGACCAGCTACCGATGCAGCTGCTCGAGACGCTGCAGCGCCGCTGACCGAGTCGGGTGATCAACCGAGCCGTACCGCGAGCACGACACCGGTGACGATCGCGAGCACGAGCACGGCGATCCAGATCACACGGCGGATCGTCGCCTCGCGCGCAGCCATCCGGCCCATGTCGAAGCCCGCAGCCGGCGGGTGCTGGGATGGATACTGCGGGTACGCCTGCGCCGACGGATAGCCGGAGATCGGCGGCGCTGCGCCGGGCGCCGTGACCGAGAACGGTGCGGCGACGATCGGGGGCATGTCGTGTGGCGTCATGGTGCGCGGGACCGCAGGCGGTCCGACGTGCTGCGGCGTCATCGTCCGCGGCATCGAGGGCGGCACCACCTGCTGCGGAGACAGCGTGCGTGGCATCGCCGGCGGCACCACCTGCTGCGGAGACAGCGTGCGCGGCATCGCCGGCGGCACCACCTGCTGCGGAGACAGCGTGCGCGGCACGGCCGGCGGCACCACCTGCTGCGGAGACAGCGTGCGCGGCACGGCCGGCGATCCGCCATGCGGTGTGGCCGCGCGGGGCGGCGTCAACGTCGACGGCGGCTGGGCCGTCCGCGAGCGCCCCCGCGCATCGGGCACGCCGGGCGCCGGCGCTGGC
Organism: Kofleriaceae bacterium; assembly: GCA_036794935.1. Taxonomy (GTDB): domain Bacteria; phylum Myxococcota_A; class Polyangia; order Haliangiales; family Haliangiaceae; genus JABFXX01. The sequence goes on from DAIRFU010000215.1 coordinate 6,692, forward strand.
CTGCGCGCCGGCGACGCTTCACCGCCGCGCGCGATCGCGTCACCGCGCGTCATCGCAGCGCGCTCCACGATCTCGGAGAGGTGCGCGACCTTGGTGACGCGCTCGTGCTCCTCGCCACCCTGGCGCGCCGTATCGGCCTGCCGGCGCCGACGCGCGGTCGGCGCGAATTCGTCGTCGTCGGTCCACTCGGTCTCCGGATCCTGGCGCGGCCGCGGCTCGGTGCGCAGATCCGCGAGCACCTGCGCGGGCGGCGGCGTGAGCTCCGTCTGCTCGCCACTGGGCGGCTTCGCGCGACGCGATGCCGCGAGCAGCGGCTCCGGCGGCGGCGTGAACGTCGTCTGCTCCCCGCTCGGCCGCCTCGTGCGGCGCGACGCGGCGAGGAGCTGCGCGGAGGGCGACGCGGCGGTCGTCGCCTCGTTCCTCGACCATTCGCCGCCGTCGCGAGACGCGGCGAGCAGCGGCTCGGGCGGTGGCGTGAACGAGGTGTCCTCGCCCGACGGCCGCCGCGCGCGTCGCGACGCCGCGACCAGCAGCTCGGGCGGCGGCGTGAACATCGTCGCCTCGTCGTCGTGACGGACGATCGGCTTGGTGTCGAGGCCCGCCGCGCGATCGGGCGCGGTGCCGGCGAGCAGCCGATCGAGATCGGCGCGCAGCTCGGCGACGGTCTTGTAGCGGTGATCGGTCTCGCGCTCGAGGCACCTCGCGACGATGCGGTCGAGCTCCTCGGGCACCGGCACGCGCCGGGACAGCGGCTCCGGCGTCAGCCGCATCGCCGAGGCGAGCGCCTGCGCTGCCGTCATCGCCGCCGGGAACGGCGTCGCGCCCGCGATCATCTCGTACATCACGATGCCGAGCGTGTAGAGGTCGGTCTGGCCCGTGATCATGCCGCCGACCATCTGCTCGGGAGACATGTAATCGAGCGTGCCGACCATCTGGCCGGCGTTCGTCAGATCGGCGGCCGGCAGATCGCTGCCGCCGATGATCTTGGCGATGCCGAAGTCGAGCACCTTGACGAAGTCGGTATCGTCGCCGCGCGCCTCGAGGTGGATGTTCGTCGGCTTGAGATCGCGGTGCACGATGCCCAGCGCGTGCGCTTCCTCGAGAGACTCGCAGACCTGCCGCGCGATGCGCAGCATCCGCTTCCACTCGAACGGACCGCGCGCCTGGTAACGCTCGAACAGGCTCTCGCCGTGGAGCAGCTCCATCGTGATGAACAGCGTGTGATCGGCAGCCTGGCCGAGCTCGTACGCCGTGATCGTGTGGGGGTTGCGCAGCGAGGTCAGCGTGTCGCCCTCGCGCCGGAACCGTGCGACGACGCCGAGGTCCTGCGCGAGCGCGGGCAGCAGCACCTTGAGTGCGACCGGGTGACTGCTCTTGACGTGCGTCGCGCGGTAGATCGCGCCGAAGCCGCCGGTCGCGATCCGCTCCTCGACGCGAAACCGCCGGTCGAAGATCGTGCCCACGAGCGGGTCGGCGCGCTCGACCGAGGTGTCGACCTCGCTGTCCCTCGGCACACCTCGACTGTACGACGGGGCCGCGCGCAGGCGATAGCCTCAACCGGCGAGCGCCCGCAGCACCCGGAGCATCGTGAAGAGCTCCTTGCCGACGGCGGTCAGCGGCGGCCGCCTGGCACCGGTATGCCCATACAAACCGGTGATATGCACGCGCACATCCGCGCCGGTCAGCCGCGCCGCGAGGTCGTGTGACTGCTCGAACGGGATCACGTCATCGTCGGCGCCGTGGACCAGCTCGACCCGGCCGGTGACCCGCGGCAGGTACGGCCCCGGGTCGAGAGCCCGGGCGTCGAAGCGCGCGAGCGCGGGTCGTGCAAGCTCCCACGCGCCCGGCAACGCGCCGATCCCGATCAGGAACAGCTCGCGCACCGAAGCCGGCACCTCGGGCGCGAGCTCCTCGGCGATCGCGACGAAGCGCTCGCGCGCCTTCATCTCCGGACGTCCCCACGTGCGCTCGACGTAGCGCCGCCAGCCTGCGACCAGGTGCTCGCGCTCGCCGCGCGCGTGCTCGAGGTGATCGAGCAGGTTCATCATCACGACGGGTTGGTTCAGCGGATCGCGCGTCGCGTGCCGGCCCGATGCGACCTCGCCGGTGAGACAGAACTTCATCGTCTCGTGGAAGTCGGCGTAGCCGCCGAAGATGACCAGCTTGTCGATCGCGTCGCCGCGCGCCGCCGCGAGCGCGAACGCGAGCAGCGAGCCGAACGAGATCGAGAACACGATCGGCCGGCGCTCGGCGACGGTGTCGAACACGCGCGTGAAGTCTGCGATCGCGCGCGCGCCCGGCGTGAGCGCGAGGTAGTCGGGGATGAACGGCGCGACCACGTGATGGCCGGCCGCGGCGAGGATCCGGCAGAAGCGATCCATGCGCGGATCGTCCGGACCCGCATAGTGCAGGCCCGGCGCGATCAGGAATGTCCGGCCGCCGGCGCGCCCGTAGGTCCGCACGCGGACGCCGGCGACTGCCTCGTCCACGCTCGCGACCCGCGGCGCGGTGTGCGCGCCGGCCCACGGTCCGAGCCAGCGCGCGAGCTTGAGCGTCGCGAGCACCGGCTACGGGAAGATGCCGCGCTCCTTGTAGCAGTGCTGCAGGCGCTCGAGGCCGATCGCGTAGCTCGCGGTGCGCCAGTCGGTCTTCTGCGCCAGCGCGTACTGCCGCACGCTCGCGTAGGTCTGCTTCATCCGGCGCTCGAGGCGCGAGAGCACGTCGGCCATCTCCCACTGCTCGGCGCGCTTGTTCTGCAGCCACTCGTAGTAGCTGACGATCACGCCGCCCGAGTTGCAGAGGATGTCCGGGATGAGGTCGATGCCCTTGTCGATGATGATCGCCTCGGCCTCCGGGTACGTCGGGCCGTTCGCGCCCTCGACGACCATCTTGACCTTGAGCGCCTTCGCCTCGGCGACGCCGACCTCGAGCTCGAGCGCGGCCGGCACGAAGATGTGCGCGTCGAGTCCGAAGAACTCCTCGCGCGTGATCTTGGACGCGCCCTTGTAGCCCGACACCGAGCCCGTCTTGTGAACGTGCTCGCCGAGCTTGTGCGGGTTGATGCCCTCGGTGTTCGCGATGTAGCCACCGACGTCGCCAACGCCGATGATCACGGCGCCCTTCTGCGACAGCAGACGCGCCGCGTACGAGCCGACGTTACCGAAGCCCTGGATGATGACGTGGCAGCCGTCGAGGTTGAAGTTGTGGTCCTTCGCCCACTCGGTGATGCAGTGGACGACGCCCTGCCCGGTCGCTTCGGCGCGGCCGTGGCTGCCGCCCGCGCTCACGCTCTTGCCGGTGACGACGCCGCGCACCGTGTTGCGGTCGCTCGCGCCGACGATGTTCATGTACGTGTCCATCATCCAGACCATCGTCTGGCTGTTGGTGTTCACGTCGGGCGCGGGGATGTCGAAGTCGGGGCCGATGTTGCTGCCGAGCGCGGCGGTGAAGCGGCGCGTGATGCGCTCGAGCTCCGCCTTGCTGCACTGGGGCGGGTCGAACTTCTCACCGCCTTTGCCGCCGCCGAACGGGATCTCGTGGAGCGCGGTCTTGTTCGTTATACACGATGCGAGTGCCTTCATCTCAT
>DAIRFU010000010.1:0-353 GCA_036794935.1 Kofleriaceae bacterium
ACGTACCAGTAGGTGTCAGTTAAACGAGTGACACAACGCCGGCACGGACGTGCAGCCGCGTCCGTTCGTGCTGCGGCACGCGAACGACGAGCACTGGATGCCCTCCTGGCAGCTCTGGCTGCCCGTGCACAGCACGTCGCACGCACACGAGTTGTTGCACGCGACGCCGCGGCACGAGGACGGGCCCGAGCAGCCGACGTCGCATGGACCCGGACCGCACTCGACGCCCTCGCACGAGCCCTTGCCCGTGCAGTCGACGCTGCACGACGCGGCCGCCGTGCAGTCGACCCCGTTGCGGCACGCGTTGTCGACGTTGCACTCGATCTCGCACTTGTAGCCGGGCGGGCAGGTCA
>DAIRFU010000010.1:363-2227 GCA_036794935.1 Kofleriaceae bacterium
AGGTCACCTCGTTCGTGCAGCTGGTGAGCTGGCAATCGATCGTGCAGGTCTTCTGCGCGAGGTTGCAGGGCTTGCAGCCGGGCGGGCAGTTGCTCGCGTCGCCGGTGGGCTTCTTCGCGTCGGCGCGCGGGGCATCGAGCGAGCCGGTGACGATGCAGTAGCCGTTGTCGCACCGGCGACCATCGCTGCAGTCCGCGCTGGTCGTGCAGGCATACGTGTCGCTGCGGTGATCGATCGAGCAGCCGGCCGCGAACGCGACCACGACGGCGAGGAGGGCGGCGGACCCGAGCCTCATGGCAAGCCTCCGAGGGTGAGCGTGACACCGCCGCCGTGCGGGAACGCCGTCGGCGCGATCCGCGCGGTCTGCGCGCTCTGTGCCTTGCCGGCCTTGACGTAGTAGTACGCGCTGACGCCGCCGAGCGCGGCGCCGGCGAGGAAGAACAGATTGCCGGCGCCCGCGAGGTCGTCGCCCTTCTGCTCGAGGTCGCGCAGATCCTGGAAGTCGGTCGGCGAGCGCGGCTCCGGGCGATCGTCGATCTGGCCCTGAACGTCGGAGGCCTGCGACCACATGATGAAGCCAAGCACGACGAAGCCGGCACCGACCCCCATGCCGATCTTCGGTAGCCTCCGGTTGGAGGACGGTCCGTCGGCCGGCGCCTGCACGACGGCGCCGTTCGGCGCGGCGGTGACACCGCTTGCGGGCGGGCTTGCCTGCACGCCCTCCGGTGCGGGCGGCGGCGGCGCGGGCTGGCTCGGCGCCGGAGCAGGGGCGGGCTCGACGGGCCGACGCTCGACGGACGCGACGGCCGGCGCGGCGATCACGCCGAACAGCGGGCCGACGTCGGTGTCGAGTCGCGCGTCGGGTGACTGCCCCGAGGCGACCGTCGTCTGCGCGGCCCGCGGCGCGCCGGACTTCGTGATGCGACGGACCGTGACGGTGTAACCGGTCGGCGTCGCGGTCACCGTCGTCGCGACGATCTCGTCGACCGCGAGCGTGGTCAGCACCAGGTCCTTGCACGAGGCCTCGCTCGCATCGCAGCCGACGAGCGCGGCGGCGTCGGTGAGCGTGATCTCGCCGGGCTCGACCTTGCCGTCGATGTGCCTGGCGAGGCGCAGCACGTGGGTGTCGACGCTGGTTCGCGTCGGCGCGTCCGCGGTGCCCTCGGCGCGCAGCACGATGACCTGGGCGGGAGCCGCGGTCGCGACGTGCGCGATCGCGAGCAGAGCAAGCACGAGCACGCGTTTCACGAGCCGAGCCTTTCCAGCCGACCGCGGATCTGGTCGGCATCACCGGCGCTGGGTGCCAGCTGGAGGTAGTGCTTGAAGGCGGCGCGCGCCTGCGCCTTCTCGCCCATCTTCTCGAAGACGAGACCGAGGGCGCGCCACGTCGGCGCGTGATTCGGGTTGCCGGCCCTCGACGTGCGTAACGACGCGAGCGCGCCGCGGTTGTCGCCGCGCGCGCACAGCTGCAGGCCGGTACGGTACGCCGCCTGCGGATCGACCTTGGGCTCGGCGCGGGCGACCGTCTTCGGCGCGGCCTTCGCCGTCTTCGCGCGCGTGGTCTTGTTCGTGCCGGCTTTCTGGGCGGCGATGCGCCGGGTCTCCGCGCGCTTTGCCTCGCGCTCGGCGGCGACACGCTTGGCCTCGGCTCGACGCGCCTCGGCCTTCTCCGCGGCGACGCGCTTGGCCTCGGCTCTCTTCGCCTTCTTGTCCGCGGCGATGCGCGTGGCCTCTGCCTGCTTCGCGGCCTTGTCGGCGGCGATCCGCGCGGCCTCGGCCTTCTTCGCCTCGCTCTTGTCGGCGGCGAGGCGTGCGGCCTCCGCCTGCTTCGCGGCCTTGTCGGCGGCGAGCCTGTCGGCCTCTG
>DAIRFU010000010.1:2327-27240 GCA_036794935.1 Kofleriaceae bacterium
CCTTGTCGGCGGCGAGCGTGTCGGCCTCTGCCTTGTCGGCGGCGAGCGTGTCGGCCTCTGCCTTGTCGGCGGCGAGCGTGTCGGCTTCGGTCGTCGCGGCGGCGGCTGCCTGCGGCTGCGCCGTGTCGATGGAGCCAGGTGCCGGTTGCGTCGCGCCCGGACCGGCTGCGAGGTCCGCGGCTGCCGGTGCGGGACGATCGACGACGGTGCCCGCCATCGTGGTCGGCTTCGCGACAGCCTTCGAATCGTTGCGCTGATCACCCGGACCGCCGAAGCCGAGGGCGACGATCGTGACGAGCGCGGCGAGCCCGAGCCCTCCGCCGATCACGTACATCAACGTCTTCTTCGAGCTCGGCTCGGCGCTGTCGTAGTCGTCGCTGTAACCCTCGGCGGCGATCGCTTCGTGCTTGTCCGTGCCCCAGCCCCAGCCGGCGAGCACGTCCTTGGAGTCGCGACCGGCGGGAATCGCCCCGAGCGAGACCGCGGCGGCCGGATGCGGCGACGAGCGTGTCCCGGTTGCGGCCGAGGGAATGGCGTCGGATTGCGAGCCGGCGCGCGTGGTCGCGGCCGCGGCTCCATCGGATTGCGATCCGGCGCGCTTTGTCGTGGCTGCGGCTGCATCGGATAGCGGGCCAGCACCGGTGCTGGCGCCACGTGTCGTCGCGGCATCGGGGAGCTTGCCGTCGACGAGCTTGGGCACGTCGATCTCCGGTGGCCGCGCGTCGACCAGGGTATCCACCTTCGATGCCTGCGCTCTGTCCTCGAGCTGTGCCTTCGGCGCGTCGTGGCCGTGCGACGCCGTCGACGTGGCGTCGCCGACCTGCGCCGCTGGCTTGGCGTCGACGGGCTGCGCCTTGGTCGCCGCGATTCCTGCGGGCAGCACGGGTGGGAGCGGCACCGTCGGCACGCTCGCGACGGGCGCCACGGGCGCCACGGGCGCGACGGGCGCCGCGTTCGTCGTGCTCACCGCCGCGGCGACGCTGGCGGGCTCCGTGGTGCCGACCGACACGACGGGCGCTGCGGCCGGTGGTGGTGCGTGCGCGGGCGCGCTTTGGTCCTGCCACTCGTCCAGCTTCGGGACGCCGATCACGGTGGCGCGTGCCGACGCGGGCGGCAAGGCCCCACCCTCGGTGGCGCGGGCACCGTTCGCGCTGGCCGTCGCCGCGTCCTTCGAGGTGCTCGGTGGCGAGCTCGCGTTCGCGTTCGCGAGCGCCGCCGCGATCGCCGCGCCCGACGGGGTCTTCGCGCGCTCTGGCGTGGCTGCGCTGGTTGGTGGCTGCGTGCCGCTCGCCGGAGTCGACCTCGCCGGCCTGGCGGCCGCGTGCAGCGCTGCCACGTGGCTCGCGATCTTCGCGTCGCTGTCCGCGTAGCCGGCCTCGGAGAGGAACTCCTCGATCTCGACGGCCATCGCCTTGAGGCTCTGGTAGCGATCCGCCGGATTGCGTGCGAGCGCGCGCATGCAGATCGCCGACAGCTCGGCCGGCACATTCGCGTTGGCCTCGGCGGGAGGCGTGATCTCGCGCTCCTTCACGGCGACCGTCACGGCGGCGTCGTTCATCGCATCGAACAGCCGCTGATACGTGAGCACCTCCCACAGCACGGTGCCGAGCGAGAACACGTCGCTGCGGCGGTCGCCGGCGCCACCGGTGACCTGCTCGGGTGCGGAGTAGCCGAGCGTGCCAGCCGCGCCGAGCTCGACGGTCGCCTCGCCACTCGCCGCGAGGGTGACGTGCGAGGGCGTCACCGGGCCGACCGCTTTGCCGGCGCCGGCCTTCTGCTGTGCGGCGTGCAGCTGCCTCGCGACCCTGGCGATCACGCGTGCGCTGCTCAGCTCGTCGAGGCGTTTACTGCTCCGGCCGGCGTCGATCACCGAGCGAAGCGTGTCGCTGGTTCCCACGGGCGCCATCCTAACGTAGGCCGGGCCGCGTTTCTGCTGTACGAAGCCCGCACAATGGCAGGCGTCGTACCTACATCACGCCGCGTGTGTGGCGTGCGCGAGCGCGAGCGGAGATGTGGTCGCGAGGAGCCGCATGCGCTCGCTCGCGTACTGCGCGACGAGGCCGCGGCGGATCGTCGAGGGCACGTGGCCCTCGAACGGCCCGCGCAGGTAGTCCTGCCGCTTGGCGTGGTCGAGCACGAGGACGCGCAGCTCGAGCGCGCAGTTGTACCAGTCGTCGGTGCATGGCTCGAGCGTGGCGAGCCGCTCGGCCGTCCTCTGCTGCATCGCGTGCTCGCCGCGCAGCTCGGCGATCTGGACGCGAAGCGCGACCGGTGGCCTCACGAGTGTGACGAGTGTCGCGAGCACGCGTGACTCGGCCACCAGGTGGATCGCGAGGCCGAGCCGAAATCCGTCGAGCAGCGGCGCCAGCTCGTCGGCCGGGGTCGTGGGCTCGACCATCGCGAGCAGTGCGCGGTCGAGGTCGTCATGGTCGCGTCTCACGATCTTGCAGAGGTCCACGTCGATCTCGGAAGCAGCTTGGATGCCGTCACGTCGAGGAGTTCCGCTCACTACGCGGGCGGTCCGCGACGCGATGCGGGTTACGGAGTTGGGCCTCGCGAGGCGCGATCTCCGCGTGCGTCGCCGCTACGTCGCGCGCGTCCGCGTGCCGCCTCGCCCCAGGTGTACAGTGGAGACATGGTGGTACGTCGGTGCCGCGCCGCGCTGGTTGCGGTCGCGCTGCTGATCGTCGGCGCATGCTGGACCGGCGCATCGCCGAGGGTGGGCGAGCACGCCCAGGCTGCACCGGCGGCTGGCTTGCCCACCGGCACGATCCGCGGCGTCACCCGCGGCCGCGACGGCTCGCCACTACCCGCGCGTACGGTCTACCTCCGGTGGCCGTCGGGCGAGACACGCGCGACGACGACGAACGAGCGCGGCGAGTACGTGTTCGGCGGCCTGCCGCCGGGCGAGTACGAGATCGCGGTGCGCACCGGCAGAGCGCGTCGCGAGCTGCAGGTTCGGCTCACCCAGGAGGTCGGCGAGCGCCGCGACCTCACGCTCGATGTCCCGATCGTCGAGCCGCGGTGCTGCAAACCGTGACACCGGCTGCGGGCTGGATGACAGCTTCTTCACCTGCCTCGCGCTATCACGTACCATCGTGGAGATGAGGATTGGCTTTGCTGTGCTCGCGATCCTGGCGGCGTGTGGCGGCGATGACGGCGGCGGGTTCCCCGTCGGCGGCGGCGGCAACGATGGCGGCTTCACGTTTCCGGACGGAGGCGTCGTCTCCGACAGCGCTCCGACCGACGGCACGACCTCCGGCGATGCCACGCCCGCGCCGGTCGACGCGGCGCTGATCGTGGGCCGCGTCTGCCTCGCGACCGACCCGCGTGATCTCAACGGCTGCGCGGACACCGGTGCCGCAGGCCTGACGGTGCGGCTCGGCGATCAGGTGACGACGACCGCCGATGACGGCAGCTTCACGATCGCCGCGGCGGGCGGCACGTGGCGGGTGAGCGGCGCGAACATCGTCACCTCGATCATGGCGCTCGCCGACTACGAGATCCCGGCGATCACGCGCACGACCTTCGACGCGATGCTCGCCGATAGCCTCGACATGGGTTCCCTCAACCCCGGCGAGGGCTCGGTGATGATCCAGGTGATCCGCAACGGCACGGGCCTCGACACGGCCACGGCGTCGTCGACGCCGCCGTCGGCGTTTCAACCGTTCTACGACAATGCGAGCAGCCCGACGGACTGGAACCAGATGGTCGGTACGGGCACGGGCGGGACGATCTGGCTGGCCGGCCTCGACGTCGGCACGGCGAGCGTCACGGTGAGCCACGCCGCGGATTCACCGATCACCCGAGGCGGCCTCCAGGTCGTCGACGGCGCGATCACGTTCACGACCGTCATCTTCCCGTAACGCCGCGCCCACGTTGCCGATCGCAACGCTCCGGCCGCCGTGTGATCAGTAACATGTTGATCCGAAGGCGCTGGGTGGGGCACGAATCGTGCTCCCCATGCCCGCCGTGTCGCGCGCTCTTGTCGGAGCCCTCCTTCTCGCCGCCGCCTGCGGCGGTGCCTCGGATCTGGAGCACCCCTCCGATCGCCCGCACCGCGCGAACGCGGACGTCGACTGGCGCGACCAGGTCATCTACCAGATCGTCGTCGACCGCTTCTACGACGGCGACCCGAACAACAACATCAACGTCGAGCCGAGCGTGCCGGGCAAATATCACGGCGGCGACTGGCAGGGCATCATCGACAAGCTCGACTACCTGCAGGGGCTCGGCGTCACGACGCTGTGGATCTCACCGGTCGTCAAGAACGTCGAGGAGGACGCCGGGTTCGCGAGCTATCACGGCTACTGGACGCAGGACTTCTTGCGGCCCAACGCTCACTTCGGCGACCTCACGAAGCTGCGCGAGCTGATCGACACCGCGCACGAGAAGAACATGCTGGTCATCCTCGACGTGGTGACGAACCACATGGGGCAGCTGTTCTTCTACGACATCAACGGCAACGGCCAGCCCGATGACGGCCTGTTCGGCGGCGGCTACTCGCACAGCTGCCTGCAGATCTGCGCGCAGACGCCGAGCGCGTGCACCGCCGACGAGCTCGAGTACTGCAACAACGGCAAGGATTACCTCGAGCGCATCATCGAGTGGGATCCCGAGTACGACCCGCGCGGCGTCCAGGGCTGGACCTCGCTCGGCTTCTCCGGCCCCGCCGACGTGCGATTCACCGACTGGCCCGAGTCCAATCGCACGCCGCCGCCGCGGCCACCCGCGTGGTTTGGCTGGCCCGACGACAAGCCGTGGTTCGACGATCCGAGCTGGTACAACCGGCGCGGCCGCGTCTACGTGTGGTGGCACGAGGCCGACTACTCGACCGACTTCGTGCGCGAGCAAGAGACGAAGGGCGACTTCCCAGGCGGGCTCAAGGATCTCGACACCGACAACCCGGACACCAAGGAAGCGCTGATCCGCGCGTTCGAGTACTGGATCGAGGTCGCCGACTTCGATGGCTTTCGCATCGACACGGTCAAGCACATCGATCGACCCGAGGTCGCGCGCGACGTACGCGGGTTCTGGGGCGACTTCGCCGACCGCATGCGCGCGAAGGCCGCCGAGCTCGGCAAGCAGAACTTCTTCTTGTTCGGCGAGGCGTTCGACGGCAAGGACGATCTGATCGGCAGCTACACGTGAGACGGCACCGACGAGAAGAGCTCGTTCGGCCGCCTCGACTCGGTGTTCTACTTCTCGCAGAAGTACCGCGGCATCGACGCGGTGTTCGCCCAGGGCCAGCCGACGAAGAACCTCGAGTGCCTGTACAACTCGCGCGTCGGCCGCAACGTCACCGACCCGTGGTGCATGACGAACGGCTACCCGCAGGGACCCGACTACCAGCCCACGCCGCACGCGTCGTCGGCCGAGGGCGGCATCGGCCTGGCGCCGCAGCAGGTGCTCGTCAACTTCCTCGACAACCACGACCTGCCGCGGTTCATGTTCGAGAAGGACGACCCGGCGATCGAGCGCGTCGCGCTGATGTACCTGATGACGTGGGACGGCATCCCGTGCGTCTACTACGGCACCGAGCAGGGCTTCGCCGGCGGCGTCGATCCGAAGAACCGCGAGGACATGTTCCGCGGCAACGAGGCGCTCGGCTATGCACCGTTCGCGACCGACCACGAGCATTACAAGCTGGTCCACGACCTGATCGAGATGCGCAAGGCGAACGTCGCGCTACGCCGGGGCAGCGTCTCGCCGGTGTGGTCGACGACGGCGGCGGGCGCGGCGCACGATGCCGGCATCTTCGCGTTCGAGCGCAGCGTGCCCGGCGATCAGACCGCGCTCGTCGTGCTCAACGCGAGCACGCAGACGAGCGAGAGCTGCGCGAGCGCGGGTGGCCCGTGCCTGCAGACGACGCTGCCGCCGGGCTCGACGCTCGTCGATGTCATGCCGGGCAGCGACGGCGCGACGTTCACCGTCGCGGGTGACGGTACCGTCGCGGTCAGCGTGCCCGCGCGGTCCGGCCGCGTGCTCGTCACGCAGTGACGGTCAGAGCGTGCGCGCCTCGGGGATCGCCCCGCTCGCTCGTCGCGTGAACAGGCAGATCGCGGGGAGCGCGATCACGAGCAGCACGTACATCGTGCCGAGCCCACCCTGGACGAGGTGGCCGGCCCAGCTCGTCGACTCGCCGAGCTCGACCCAGAGCCACACGCCGAACACGGCGAACGGCAGCGACCACGCCGCCCACAGCCATGCCCAGATCGGCCGTGCCTCGCGCTGGACCAGGACGGCGGGCACGATCATCAGCATCGTGTAGACCGCGACAACGAACGCCGCCGGTCCCGCGATCACGAACGCGGACACGATCACGACGACCGCGAGCGCGGCGACGACCAGCACGATCCGGCGCAGCCGCAGGGCGACCCGGGCGAGCTCGTCGTGGATCGGCTGGCGCTGCATCGCGAGCAGACCGAGCACCGGCGCGGCGAACAGCACCAGCGCGATCGCGATCCACACCGGCGCCTCGACGTAGTGCCACAGCTCGAGCTGGCGCTCGTAGCGGTACGGCGTGCCGCCGATCGACCACACGATCGTCGCGGCCCAGCCGGTGATCGACCATAGCGCGAGGTACGTGGCGCGCGGCCGCCACCAGACCAGCGCACCGGGCACGACCAGCACGGGCAAGAACACGAGCAGCGCGATGAAGGTTCCGGATCCGTGACTCAACACGGACCGCGCTGCGATCTCACCCGTGACCGCCGCGACGAGCGCGGCGACCACCAGGCTACGGATCAGGTACCGGACGGCGCGATCGTCCACCCTCCAAGCATGCCGCAACCGAGCGCGAAGGGGTAGCATCGCATCGCAGTGCCCGACGTTTCCGCGAGCCCGATCCCGCGACTGGTCGGGGCGCGCGCCTTGAACTCGTTTGGCCGCGCGGTGCTCGGCACCACCGTGTTCTGGGAGCTGTACGAGCGGACCTCGAGCACGCTCGTGCTGGCCGCGGTCGGCCTTATCCAGGTCATTCCCGTGGTTGCCCTGTTCGTGCCGGTTGGCACGCTCGTCGATCGTAGCGATCGCAGGACCTTGACCACGCTCGCGGCCGGACTGGCCGGTGCGGTCGGGCTCGGCCTGGCCGCGGCCTCGCGGGTCGAGGCGCCGGTCGTGGTCTACCTGGCCCTGCTCCTTGGCTACGGCTGTCTGACCGCGGTCCACGCCCCGGCCAGCGTGTCGCTGATCCCGCTCATCATCCCGCGCGAGGACCTGGTCCGCACGAACCGGCTCACCTCGAGCCTGCAGGAGCTGGCCACGATCACTGGCCCGGCGCTCGCCGGTCTCGCGCTCGGTATCGTCGTGCCCGCCGCGGTGTACGCCGCGATCGCGGTCACGGGCGCGGCGTCGGCCACGCTGTACCGCTCGCTCCCGAAGCCGCGCCGCGTCGAGCCGGGCCAGACGCCGATCATGGAGCGGCTCGGACCTGCGCCGAGCCGCGGGGCCGCCCGGCGCGACTGGCGCGTCGGCCTGCGCTTCATCTTCCGGTCTCCGCTGCTGCTGCCGGCGCTCACGCTCGACATGTTCGCGGTGCTGTTCGCCGGCGTGACCGCGCTGTTGCCGGTGGTCGCGACCGACATCCTGCACGTCGGCCCGATCGGGTTCGGCGTGTTGCGCGCCGCGCAGTCGGCGGGCGCTGTCGCGATGGCGCTGCTCGGCGGCCGGATGCGCGGCTGGCAGCGCCCGGGGCGCCTGCTGCTGATCGTGGTCGCGCTGTTCGGCGCGTGCACGGTCGGATTCGGGCTGTCGACGTCGTTCCCGCTGTCGCTCGTGCTGCTGTTCTGCTGCGGCGCACTCGACAACATCAGCGTCGTCATCCGGCTCACGCTCGAGCAGATGGTCGTGCCCGACGAGATCCGCGGCCGCGTGTCGGCCGTGCACTACGTGTTCATCGGCATGTCGAACGAGCTCGGCGTCGCCGAGTCGGGTGCGGCCGCGTGGCTGATCGGCACCGTGCCGGCGATCGTCGGCGGTGGCGCCCTCGCGATGCTCGTCGTCGGCTTCGTCGCGGTGAAGTGGCGAAAGCTCGCCGCGATGCCACCGCTCGACGAGCTCGAGGCCGAGCCGCTCTGAGCGAGGCTGCGGTCAGAACGAAAAGCTCGCGCGCGCGGCCACGCCATCACCGGTCGGCGCGACCTCGACGTGCGGCAGCACGCGACGCGGCCGGTTGAGGATCGTCCACACGATGCCGCCGACCGCGATCGCGCCACCGGCGGCGAGCATCGTGATGCCGACCGTGCCCTCGAGCCGCGCGCGTTCGCGCTGGTCGGCGAGCTGGCGCTCGGTCGCGTTGCCGTCGAGCGTCCCCGGGCAGCCGTCGGGGCACAGCATCCCGTAGTCGACCTCGAACCGATCCATCGCGCGATTGCCGACGAACCAGAGGCCGAGCCCGCCGAGCGCGACCGCCGCGCCCACGCCTGCGGTCGTCCACGGCAGCCAGCGCGGCGACGGGTACTCGAGCGTGACCGCCTCGTCGAGCGGGATCAGCGCGACCCGCTCGTGCGCGGTGCCGCCGCCCGCGATCACGAGCCGTCGCGACAGCGTGAGATACCCGGTGCGCTCGCCGACGATCACGTGCTCGCCCGCGAGCACGCGCCGCACCTGCGTGCCGGGGCATGACAACCACGGCGTGCCGTCGAGCAGCACCGACACGCCCGCCTGCGTGCACGTCGCCTCGACCGTCGCGACGCGGCCGCCGATCAGCTTCTGGTAATCGAGTGCCTGGTGGTACTGCTCGGGCGTCGGGTATGGAGCGGCGCCGAACCGGAGCGCGCGATCGATCGTCTCGGCGGCCTCGAGGAACCGATCGAGGCGGACCAGCGTGACGGCCATGTTGAACTCGATCAGCGGGTGGTCCCACAGCGCGATCGCCGCGCGATAGCGCTCGAGCGCCGGCGCGTGTGCCTGCTCGGCGAACAGCTGGTTGCCCTCCGCGAACAGCGCGTTCGCCTTCGCCTGATCGGTCTCGGACACGCCCGCCGCCCACGGCACGTCGTCGGCTGCCGCGATCCGCGGACAGGCACTGACCGTACAGCTCGCCACCGTGACGAGTCGAAGCAGCTGCGCCGGCCCCCTCACTTGTGTCCCCGGGTCAGATCGACGTCGATGATGTCGCGCTTGCGGCGCGCGAGCTCGTCGAGCTCGTTCTGCTTCTCGCGTAGCAGCTGCTCGGTCACGAGCTTCGCCTGTTCGGCGTCCTCGCGAGCGCGGCGTGCGCGCACCTCCTCGGCCTGGGCCTTGCTGCGCGCGGCGTCGGCCTCCTGCACCTGGAGCTGGAGCTGCCGGTTGGCCTCCTCGAGCTCCTGCCGCGACAGCGTCTCGGTCTGGGTGAGCTTGTCCTGGATGTCGTGGGTCTGCTGCTCGGCGCTCGCGCGCGCCCGCTGCGCGGCCTCGAGCCGGCGGACCTGATCGGCGAGCTTGGCCTCGGCGGCGACTGCCTCCTGGGCCTTCTGCTTCGCCTCGTGCTGCGCGAGCGTGATCCGCACGAACGCGAAGATGATGCCGCACACGGCGAGCCCGACCGCGGTCGCCAGCCACGCCCTCGAGGTCACGCGCCGCCGCCGGATCGCGGCGACGAACTCGCGCTCGTCCGCCGACAGGTCGAGCACGTGGCGCCTGACGTGGCCGAGGGCCTCGTGCGCGGTGGCGCCGCGCCACACGAGGTCGCCGGGCTTGCCGCGCGCCAGCCACTGCTTCGCGGCCTGCCGGAGCTCGGTCTGGAACGCGCGCAGCACCTGGCCGTCCTCGAGCCAGCGCACGAGCGTCGGCCACTCGGTGATCAGCATCTCGTGCACGATCTCGACCGTCGCGCCCTGATCCGGGTCGGTGTGGAGCTGGATCAGGCGCGCCTGCACGAGCTGATCGAGGATGCGCTCGACCTCGCGCCGATCGCCGGCGAGCGACAGCAGCTCGCGGTGATCGACGACGGCGCGCGTGCCCTCGGGTGTCACCAGGCGCGTCATGATCGCGCGGAGCAGCTTGCGGCTCTGCAGCGGTACCGCGGACGCGACCTGATCGGCGTGCCGCGCGAACGCGCCGCCGACGCCGCCCATCTGCTCGTACGCCGCGACGGTCAGCAGCTTGCGCGTGCGGTCGCGCGCATCCCACAGCCGCATCGCCGCGAACGAGAGCAGCGGCAGGGCGCCGCGGCTGGTCGCGACCTGCAGCATGTCGTCGACGATCTGCGGCGACTCGAACGCGTAGCCGGCAAGCTCGGCCGGGCGCTGGAGCGTCTCGCGCAGGTTGTCTTGATCCGGCGCGGTCAAGAAGAACAGGCCGCGCGACAGCTCGGCGAGGAAGTGCTCGTGGCCGGCGAGCCGATCGAGGAAGTCCGCGCGCATCGACAGCACGACGCGAACCGGCGACGACGGATCATCGGCGGCGGCGAGCAGCGCGGCGAGGAACAGCCGGCGCACCTCGTCGCTGTCGCACAGCGTGAACAGCTCCTCGAGCTGATCGACGACGACGAGGATGTTCGCGTTACGCCGCAGCGCCGCGTCGCGCAGCATCGCACCGAACAGGCCCGGCGCGTCGACGAGCTGGGCCATCAGCGAGCTGCCGTCCTGACCGGTGGCGTCCTCGAGCACGTTCGCGAGCCGGTGGACCGGCACGCGGCCGGGGCGCAGCACGTGAACCTGCCAGCTGCCGCCACCGGCGCGCACGGCGGGGACGAGCCCGGCGTGCACGAACGACGACTTGCCGACGCCCGACGGCCCGATCACCGCGAGCAGCGGCCACACGTCGAGCTGGGCGAGCGCGGTGCGGATCTCGTTGCCGCGGCCGAAGAAGTACTTCGCGTCGTCCTCGCCGAAGGCAGAGAGCCCGCGGAACGGGCACACGTCGTCCGCCGGAGGCGCGGGTGCGAGGAACGCCTGCAGGTCCGCGAGGACCTCAGCCGCGCTCGCGTAGCGGTCGGTCTTTCGCTTCGCGAGCAAACGGTCGACGATCGCGACGAGCCCCGCCGGCAGCGCCGTGGCGCGCACCGAGATGCTGCGCAGCGGCGTGTCGAGATCGATCACGCGTGCGCGCAGCTTCTCCGGCGTCAACGTGCCGGTCGGGTGGGCGCCGGCGAGCGCGCGCCAGCAGATCACGCCGAGCGCCCACAGATCGGACTGATGATCGACGACGTCGGCGCCCCACTGCTCGGGAGACATGTACGGCAGCGTGCCGACCACCAGGTCGGCGCCGGTCATCGTCTCGGTCGGCTCGGCGACCGCCTGCAGATCGAGCGCGCTCGCGCGGGCAACCTCGCGCTCGTCGCGGCCGACCAGCCGCGCGACACCGAAATCGAGCACCTTCACCTGGCCGCGGTCGGTCACGAAGATGTTGCTCGGCTTGAGATCGCGGTGAACGATGCCGTGCTCGTGCGCGCGTTCGAGGGCGCGCAGCACCGGCACCAGCAGCTCGCAGAACTGGCGCGCGGTTGGCTTGCTCTCGAGCACCGCGGACAGCGTCTTGCCCGCGAGGTACTCGAGCACCATGTACGGCAGGCCCTCGTGCTCGCCGACCTCGAAGATCGTCACGATGTTCTCGTGCGTGCAGCGGGCGGTCGCGCGTGCCTCGACGAGGAATCGCTGGACGAAGTGCGCGTCGTCGCGGAGCAGGAACTTGATCGCGACCTTGCGGCCGAGCTTGGTGTCGCGGCCGAGGAACACCTGGCCCATGCCGCCGCGCGCGATCTCGCGGATCAGCTCGAAGCGACCGATCGTCTTGTTGGTCGAGAAGTCGAGCGGGTGCGCGGAGTCACCGCGGCGCCGTCCACTCTGGCTGCGCGGCTCCGGCTTGCCGATCGCACGCGTCGGCGGCGGGTCGACGTGCGTCTTCGGAGCAAGCCCTCGGTCGTCCTCGGCCACGCGGGCAAATCGTACCTCAATGAATCCGCGGGATGATCGGGCGACTGTTCAGGATCTCGGCCTCGCGCGCGGCGAGCTCGCCGGCACGGGCGCGCCACGTATCGGGGCTCACGCCCTGGGCGAGGGCGAGAAACGTATCGCGGTGGCGGACCTCGGCGGTCGCGAGGCTCGCGTACAGCTGCGCGTCACGCGGATCGGGCAACGCGCCGGCGAGCAGGTCGAGGCGCTCGGCGCTGCGGCCCTCGATCACCGCGAACACGAGCAGCCGATCGAGCAGCCGCGCGGGCTCGCCCTTGCGGATCTGGTCGCGCAGCGCGACCGCGTAGTTGTCGCCGAAATCGTAGGCCGCGGGCTGCTCGCGCCGCGCCATCAGCTGCGAGACCTGGATGACGTGGCGGGTCTCGTCGTGCGCGAGCCGCGCCATCGCGGTCACGAGGTCGGCACGCTCGGGATAGCTCCGGATCAAGGACAGCGCGGACTGCGCGGCCTTGCGCTCGCAGTGCAGGTGGTCGGCGTGGACCGCATCGAGGTCCGACATCGCGATCTCGATCCAGCGCGGGTCGGTCGCGACAAGTGGTAGCGCATCGCCCAGCTGAGGCACCTCGTCCATGGCGCGAATGATGTAGCATCGACCGCGGTGAAGAAGGAGACGAAGAAGTTCACCGACGAGTGCCTCGCCGGCCTCTCGCGTGCGCAACAGCTCCGGCCGACGATCGTCGCCGGCGCGCAACGAACCATCGAGGCGACGCTCGTGCCGTACAACGCGCTGCTCACGGCGGCGAGCGCGACGAACGCGCTGGCCGGCCTGATGTCGGAGGTCCATCCCGACGAGGCGATCCGCGACGCCGCGCGCGAGTGCGAGCAGGAGGTGTCACGCTTCTACTCGGACCTCGCGCTCGATCGCGACATGTACGACGCGCTCGCTGCCGTCGACGTCTCGGGCGCCGATGCCGACACCCAGCGCTTCGTCGAGCACACGCTGCGCGACTACCGCCGCGCGGGCGTCGACAAGCCGGTCGAGGTCCGCGACCGGCTCAAGCAGATCGACGAGGAGCTGACCCGGCTCGGCCAGCAGTTCTCGAAGAACATCTCCGAGGACGTGCGCGCGGTCGAGCTCACCGATCCGGCGCGGCTCGCCGGTCTGCCCGAGGACTTCATCGCGGCGCACCGGCCCGACGCCAAGGGCACGATCCGGATCACGACCGACTACCCCGACTACAACCCGTTCATGACGTACGCGGCGGACGATGCCGCGCGTCGCGAGCTCTACATCAAGTTCCGCAGCCGCGGCGATCGCGCGAACGAGGCCGTGCTCCGCGACGTGCTCAAGCTGCGCGCCGAGAAGGCGTCGCTGCTCGGCTACCGGGACTGGGCCGACTACATCACGGCCGACAAGATGATCGGCTCGGGCGAGCGCGCGAGCGAGTTCATCGAGAAGGTGTGGAAGCTCGCCGCGCCGCGCGCCGAGCAGGACTACGCGGAGCTGCTCCGCACGCTGCAGGTGATCGAGCCCGCGGCGACCGAGGTCGCCGACTGGCAGAAGGTCTACCTCGAGAACCTGGTCAAGAAGGAGCGCTACGAGGTCGACGCCAGCGAGGTGCGCCAGTACTTCCCGTACGACCGCGTGCTCGCCGGGCTGCTCGCGATCACGAGCGAGATCTTCGATCTGTCGTACGTCGCGATCGCCGATGCGCCGCGCTGGCACCCGAGCGTGCTCGTCTACGACGTCATGCGCGGGGCCGAAAAGCTCGGCCGCATCTACCTCGACATGCATCCGCGCGAGGGCAAGTACAAGCACGCGGCACAGTTCCCGCTCAAGGACGGCGTGCGTGGCGTCCAGCTGCCCGAGGGTGTGCTCGTCTGCAACTTCCCCGAGCCGGGCGGCGGCAACGGGCTCATGGAGCACGACGACGTCGTCACGATGTTCCACGAGTTCGGCCACCTCATGCACCACGTGCTCGGCGGCCACCAGGCGTGGATCACGCAGAGCGGCGTCGCGACCGAGTGGGACTTCGTCGAGGCGCCGTCGCAGATGTTCGAGGAGTGGGCGTGGAGCTACGACACGCTCGCGCGGTTCGCCCGCCATCATCAGACCGGCGAGGTGATCCCCAGGCCGCTGGTCGACAAGATGCGGCGCGCCGACAAGTTCGGCCTCGGGACCGCGACCGTGCAGCAGATCTTCTACGCCGCGATCTCGCTCGGCTTCCACCGCGCAAATCCGGACCAGCTCGATCAGCTGCGCGAGGTCCAGCGCTTACAGAAGCAGTACACGCCGTTTCGCTACGTGCCGGGCACGCGCTTCCACGCATCGTTCGGGCACCTCGTCGGGTACTCGGCGATGTACTACACGTACCAGTGGTCACTCGTGATCGCGAAGGACCTGCTCACGCCGTTCGAGCAGGCGGGGCTCATGGCCACCGACGTGACGCGCGCGTACCGCGACAAGGTGCTGGTGCCGGGCGGTAGCCGCGATGCCGCGGACCTGGTTCGCGAGTTCCTCGGCCGTGAGTACGATTTCGCTGCGTACGAGCGGTACCTGGTCTCGTGATCGTTACAAGTCCGTACAAAACATGGCCATTGATTCGTTGATCGCAGAGCGGGGATTTCTCATTCTGTCGGGCAGAGGAGATATTCGATGAAGAATCTGACGCTCGCGTTCATGGTTGCGATGGCTTTTGCGTCCTTTGGTTGCAAGAAGAAGGGCGGCGGCAGCTCGGGTGAGGCGATGGCCAAGATGACCGAGTTCAAGAACGAGATGTGCGCCTGCAAGGACGCCAAGTGCGCCCAGGACGTCTCGGACAAGATGACGAAGTGGAGCCAGGAGCAGTCCAAGAACCAGAAGGACTCCAAGCCGACCGAGGAGGACACCAAGAAGTTCGCCGCGATCAGCGAGGAGATGGGCCAGTGCATGCAGACCGCCATGGGCGGCGGTGACATGGCCGGTTCGGCGGAAGCCGGCTCGGCAGAGGCTGGCTCGGCCGAGGGTGAAGCGGCTGGCTCGGCGGACGGCTCGGCGGCTCCGGCGGCCGAGGGTTCGGCGGACGGCTCGGCGGCTCCGGCGGCCGAGGGTTCGGCGGCAGCGCCGGCCGAGGACGAGGCGAAGTAACTTACTTTCGTCTCTTACCAACGCGGGCCCCCTCTCGGGGGCTCGTTTTGTTTTCGGCGCGGCCGGCCTGGCTCGTTACAAGTCGATACAAGTGAGAGCCGGCGCGCGCGCGTCCCATGGGACAATGTTCCCGTAAAGGAGACGACGGATGAAGAACGCCACGATGCTCGTGATCGCGCTGCTCGCGCTCGCCAGCTGCAGCAAGAAGGGTGAGGGCGATCACGCGGGCGCCGCGGCGGTGGCGAAGATGACGGAGCTCGAGCAAGCGATGTGCGCCTGCAAGGATGCGCAGTGCGCGCAGGCTGTCTCCGACAAGCTGACGGCGTGGACCCAGGAGCAGGCGAGGAACCAGAAGGGGCTCAAGCTCTCGGCGGAGGACACCAAGAAGGCGGCGGCGATCAGCGCGCAGCTCGGCACGTGCATGCAGGCCGCGATGAGCGTCGAGGGCGCGACCTCGGGCTCGGCCGAGGCGGCCGCGACGGGCAGCGCCGCCGAGCCGATCGCGGGCCTGCCGGCCGAGTGCACCGAGTACCGCGCCCAGGTCGAGAAGCTGAAGACGTGCGCGGAGCTGCCGGACAAGGCCAAGGACGCGCTCGTCACCGCGTACGATGACGCGTCCGCCGGCTGGGCGACCATGCCCGACGGTGCGAAGGCCGGCCTCGCCACCTCGTGCAAGCGCGGCACCGAGGCGCTCGTCGCCGCGGCCCAGGAAGCCTGCGGCTGGTAGCTAGGTCAGCCACCCGTTCACCCGTTCCGCCGACGAACTGGTGAACGGGTGTCGGACCCGCCCGTGTTAGGTTCGCCGCCGATGCGTGCCGATCGCCGGGTGCTGGCAGGTGTGTTTCTGGTGTGCTTCGCGAACCTCCTGCTCGAGGTCGTGATCACCCGCCTGTTCTCGGCGACGATGTTCTATCACTTCACGTTCCTCGCGATCGCGCTGGCGTTGTTCGGCGTGGCCGCGAGCGGCGTCTACGTGTTCATCGCCGGTGACCGGCTCGCCGCCGATCTTCGCGGTGAGCTGGCGCGTGCCTCGCGACGCTTCGCGCTCGGTGCACTGCTCGCGCTCGCGTACGCGATGGCGAACCCGATGGACATCATCATCGTCACCGGGTCGAACGCGATCCCTCAGTTCACCGCCAGGCAGGTGTGGCAGCTGCTGTTTCTCGTCGGCATCACGGCGATCCCGTTCTTCTATGCCGGCATGGTCGTGTCGCTCGCGCTCGCGTACCTGCGCGAGGACACCGGCCGACTCTACGCGTGGGACCTCGCCGGCGCCGCACTCGCCGCGGTCGCGGCCGGCGTCATCCTGGCGCTGCTCGGCGGGCCCACGACCGTGCTGCTGGCCATGGCGGTCGCCCTCGTCGGTGCCGCGTGCTTCGACCAGGGCAGGGGAGTCCGCAAGTGGATCTACGTCGTCGCCGGCGCGCTGCTGGTGCTCTGGAACCTGAGCTCTCCGATCATCCGCGTGCCCACGGCCAAGGGCGTGAAGGTCGAATCGACCCGCTTCGAGGCCTGGAACTCGTTCTCGCGCGTCACCGTCGACGACACGCGCACGATCAAGATCGACGCGA
Organism: Kofleriaceae bacterium; assembly: GCA_036794935.1. GTDB lineage: Bacteria > Myxococcota_A > Polyangia > Haliangiales > Haliangiaceae > JABFXX01. The sequence continues at coordinate 18,863 of DAIRFU010000010.1, forward strand.
GCGCGGCGACGCACATCGAGGATCTACGGACGCTCAGGCCGGGCATGCAGAAGGCCGAGATCTCGGCGCTCGTCCACTCGATGTTCGCGACACCCGCCGAGCGCGCGTTGATCATCGGTCCGGGTGGCGGGCGAGACGTGATGCACGCGCTCGCCGCCGGCACGACCTCGGTCACCGGCGTCGAGGTCAACCCGATCATCGCCGACACGATCATGAAGGGGCTGTACCGGGAGGCATCCGGCGGCCTGTATCTCGACTCGCGCGTGCACATCGTCGTCGACGATGGCCGCAGCTTCGTGCGCAGGTCCGCGGAGCACTACGACGTGATCCAGGCGTCGCTCGTGGACACGTGGGCGGCGACTGCCGCCGGCGCATTCGCGCTCACCGAGAACGCGCTCTACACGCGCGAGGCGTTCGACGACTACCTGAGCCACCTCACCGATCGCGGCGCGGTGGCGATCACGCGCTGGCACTCGGGCGCGCGCGGCGAGACGGCGCGGCTGTTGCTGCTCGCGGAGGCCGCCCTCGAGCACCGCGGCGTGCCGGCCGGGCAGGCCCGCCAGTACATCTTCTACGCGTTCTCCAAGCGACACGGCCTCGGCACGCTGGTGCTCAAGCGCACGCCGTTCGCGGCCGACGAGCTGGAGCGGCTGGGCAGCGCGTGCGCGGCAGCCGGGTTCGAGATCGCGGTCGCGCCGGGCGCGGGGACGGACGCGGCGCTCATCCGCTACGTCGACGCGGGCGCCTACAGCGCGCTGGTCGGCTCCGCGCCCGAGGAGCTCAGCCCGCCGACCGACGATCGCCCGTTCTTCTTCTACTTCAAGAAGGCGGGGCAGCTGCTGCACCCGACCCGGATGATGAATGATCCGGGCCTCTGGATCATCATCTCGCTCGGCGCCGTGCTCCTGCTCGCGATGGCGTTCATCATCGCGCCGCTCGTCGTGCACTGGATGCGGACGGCCTCGCTCGGCGAGGTCACGCAGCACTGGGCGCCGCTCGGCTACTTCGGCTGTGTCGGGTTCGCGTTCATGACCGTCGAGATCGCGCTGTTGCAGCGGTTCACGCTGTTCCTCGGTCATCCGTCGTACTCGCTGATGGTGATCCTGTTCTCCGTCCTGCTCAGCACCGCCGGTGGCGCCTACCTGTCCTCGCGCGTGAGTGCCGCGAAGCTCGGCCGCATGATGCTCGTCGGCGGCCTCGCGCTCGCGGGGCTCGCGCTGATCGCGGCGTTCCTGTTGCCGGGCCTGCTGCACGCGCTGATCGCGCTGTCCCTGCCGGTGCGCATCGTCCTCACCGTCCTGCTGGTCGCTCCGCTCGGGGCGGCGATGGGGATCATGGTCCCGTCGGTGATTCGCGCGCTGGCCGGCGCGAAGAGCGAGCTGATCCCGTGGGGCTGGGGGATCAACGGCGCGACCTCGGTGCTCGGCACCGTGCTCGCGACCGTGATCGCGATCTACGCGGGCTTCACCACGACGTTCGTGCTCGGCGCGGCCTGCTACCTGGCGGCCGGGCTGCTCGGAGCCCGGGTCGGCCGCCAGTACGTCTGATCAGCGCGGTTGCAGCACGAACCAGTGAAACACGCGGTACGGCGATGACGCGGCGGTCTGGAGCACCAGGTCGCGTGCCTGCGGCGGCGGTAGCTCGAATGTCACCTCGGTGAACGGGCCGGCCGGCGCCGGCAGCGTCGCGCGCCCGAGCTCGCTGTGATCGGCAGCGACGAGCGCGATGTCGACCGGCCGCGTGATCGTCTCGTGCCAGCGATAGGCGGGCTTGCCGCCGGTTCGCATCACGACGCGCACCGGCTTGGCCGGATCCACGGTGACGATGAAGGTCTCCGAGCCGCCGCGGATCGTCCGGCCGCCGTCGAGGAGCATCTGCTCGCCGCGATGGTCCTCTTCGAACAGCGACCAGCGCGCCGTCGGATCGCCAAACCGGCGACGACCGAGCTGCCCGCTCCAGTGGTGCTGCGACTCGCTCGCGATATCCGCGACATCGACGCGGTCGACGACGGCCCAGCCCGGCTCGATGTCGAGTGGCTGCTCGGCCGTGTGCACCTCGTCCCACTTCGCGGCGATCAGCTGCATGTCGTAGCTGCCGATCAGGCGGCGCTTGTGAAACGCGGGGCCGAGCGGCGTGCGCAGCAGGACCTCGCCGAAGAAGTGCGACTGCCCCATCCAGCCCGGGTAGTACGCGAAGTGGGTCGGCCGTGCCGCGGGCGGGAGGCTCTCGAGGAACTCGAAGCGCGAGCCCGGGCCGTTGTTCGCGACCTCGGCCTGGTGGTTGGTGACGAGGCCGAGCATGTCGTAGACGCGCGTATCGCCGTAGTACGAGACCGCACCGGCGTCGTGAAACATCACGTACGCGTCGGGGAGCTCGCGGTGCAGGTAGCGACCGATCGTGACGACCTGACGGTTCAGGTCCACCACCGTCTGCGCGTACAGGTCGATGTCCGCCTGCATCGGCCGCACCGCCGCGCGCGCGAACAGCGCGACGATCAGCAGCGTGGCGAATCGCCAGGCCTGCGCGGCGCGCAGCTGCCATGCGCTTCCGCGGCGCGGTGCGAACCCGGCCAGGCCGCAGGCCGCCGTCAGCATGACGAGCGGGAACGCCGGCGAGATGTAGCGGTAGTTGTGAAACGTCCACGCGCCCGAGGTCGCGATCACCGCGAGGATCAGCGCGAACGGCGAGAGCACGAGCAGCACCCCGACGAGCACGCGCTGGTTGCGCCATGCCCAGCGGGCGATCCGCACCGCGCCGACGAGCCAGAGCAGCGCGATCAGCCGCGGCCACACGAACGGGCTCGTCGGGCTCCAGAACAGGCCGCGCAGCATGGCCACGCTCTGCGACGTGACGGCGTGCCACCAGTACGTCCAGTCGAAGCCGGGCAGGTAGAAGTGGCTCTTCGCGACGCCGGTGTTGGGGAACCAGTGCCCGGCGAACAGCTTGTTCGCGGTGACCCAGGCGAGGGGCGCGGCGAGCGGCGCGAGCCACCAGGCGGCGGCGCGCCAGTCGCGGCGGCGTGCGCGCGCGAGCGCCAGGATCGAGCAGACCGCCCCGACGATGAGCGTCGCCTCGGGGCGCGACAGCGCGAGGGCAGCGAGCGTGATGCCGAGCTTCTTGCCGGGCGCGCCTTCCTCGCCGATGGCCATCAGCTGGTGAATCGCCGACATCAACAGCGCGCTCGCGAACGCCACCTCCATTCCGGACAGTGATGTCCACACGAACGGCGCGATCGCGAGGACGAGCACGGCGGCGATCACGCCGGCGAGCGTGCCGAAGATGCTCCGCACGATTCGATGGCACTGGATGCAGGTGACGGCCAACAGCGCCGTCGACAGCAGGAACGACACCCAGACCAGAGCGTGCCCGCGCGCCCCGAGGGTCCAGAACGGAGCGAGGAGCATCGGCCACAGGACGCTCGTCGAGCCCGCCGAGTAGCCACCGCCGGGGAAGTACGTGAACGGCTCGCCGCGGCCGAACTGCTTCGCGTACGTCAGATAGATGTAGCCATCCTCGAGCGGCAGCCCGAAGCTCGTCCGCCGCAGCACGGCCATGGCGAACAGGGTGGCGAGTAGCGCCGCGCAAGCCGCGATGCAGATGCCCGCCGCGTTGGCGCGCAGGATCCGGAGGGCGCGCCTCCCGGCGAGATCCGCATCGGGCATGGTACGGATCTACATCAACTCGCTGTGGCAGTAGCGCTCGGCGTGCTGCGTTTGATGAGACGCACTAACGGAATGGTCGCGTTCTAGGTAGGTCACCGAGTGCTACGGTTCGCGAACGTGAGAGCTCTGTCGATCACCGCGGCCGTCCTCGCGATGTTGCTGTCGCACGGCGCCGGTGCGACGCCCCCCGAGCCAGCCGGTGCGCATCCGCGCATGCTGCTCGACCGCGACCTCCGCGCACAGTGGCGTGCGATGGCGAAGCTGCGGGCCGGGCCGGTGGTCGGCGCGATCCGCCTGTGCGACGAGGCGCGGACGACTCGCGATCACGACCGCGCGCTCTACCAGGGTGGCGAGTGGTCGAGAGTGCTGCAGGCGTGCCTCGTCGCGTGGGCGGCGACCGACAGCCAGCAGCATGCCGCGACGGCCGTGAAGTTCTTCACCGCGCTGCTCGACGATCTCGACGTGGTCGGTGACGGCCGTGGCGGCGACGAGGCCGTCCACCGCGATCACGGCTACTCGATCCGCAACCTCGCGCCGTACACCGCGCTCGCCTACGACTGGCTCCACGAGAACCCGCTGATGACGCCGGCGCTCCAGGCGCACGCGCGCGAGCGCTGGCATGCGTGGCTCGGCTGGTATGGCGAGCGCGGCTATCGCGCGACGAGCCCGGGCTCGAACTACCACGCCGGCTACCTGATCGCGGCGACGACGATCGCGATCGCCGAGGCCGGCGAGGCGGGTGGCGACGGCAAGGCGCTGTGGCGCCACGTCGCCGACGAGATGTGGGGCAAGCAGATGGCCGCCGCGCTGTCGCAGCAGGGCGTGCTCGCCGGCGGCAACTGGCCCGAGGGCTGGCAGTACGGACCGCTGTCGGTCGCCGAGGTCGCGCTCGGCGCGCGGCTCGCGCGGCGTGCCGGCCTCGACGTGGTCGGTGTCGAGCCGTGGCTGTCGGCCGTGCTGCGCAACCATGTCTACGCGCTGTCGCCGAGCGACGGCATGTACGCGACCGGCGACACCGAGCGCGAGACCGCGACCCTCGCACCGCACGTGCTGACGCTGAGCGCGATCGCGTTCGGCGACGCGACGGCGCAGGACAAGCGGTGGGCGCGCGGCGAGCTCGCGCGACTGCGCATGGTCGACCGCGACTGGTTCCTGTTCGACGCGCTCGCCGCGGTCGGCGAGAAGCCGACGCTGCCGCCGCGCTCGGCGTGGCCGACGTGGTACGTCGCGGCGAACACCGGCACGCTCTACGCGCGCACGCGCTGGGACGACTCCGCGATCTGGCTCGTCACCGAATGCCACTCGACGATCGACACCGATCATCGCCACCCGAGTGCCGGCAACTTCGTGCTGTCGCGCGGCCGTGACGACGTGATCGTCGATCCGTCGCCGTACGGCTCGCGGTCGACTCTGACCAGCAACGCGCCGACGGTGGTCTCCGCGCAGCTGCCCGACGACTACATCCCGAGCCAGGGCTTCTGGAGCGAGCACACCGGCTACGACTTCATCACGCAACGCACGAGCGGCATCGTCGCGGCCCGCTGCGACTATGCCGATCAGTATCGGTTCCAGCAGCGGCCGAGCGACGTCCCCGAGGCACTCCGTGACTTCGTGCTGCTGCCGAGCAAGGATGGCCGCGACGCCGCGCTGCTCGTGATCGATCGCGCGCGCACCGGCACCGAAACTCGCGGCATGGACCTGCGGTTCCGCACGCCCGGCCACCTCGCACTCGACGGCACCGCCGCCACCGCGACCGTCGGGGCCACCAGGCTGTCGATCGCGAGCGTCACGCGCAGCGCACCTGGCACGACCGCGATCGGCGAGCCGCGCGCGAAGAGCTGCTACGAGCTCGGCGGCCCCAAGGGGCAGTGTGACGCCGCGCGGTTCCCGGTCACCGACTACCGCGTGCGCATCCCCGGCCCCACACCCGCCGCCGTCCACCTGATCGCGGTCACCGGCGCGCGCGGGCCCGCCGCCACCGCCACGCCCATCACCGGCGAAGGCTGGGCCGGCGTCCACGTCACCGGGCCGCGCGACGCCACGGTCGTGTGGCGCACCGGCGGCGATGGCGCGCTCGCCTACTCGGCGCCGCCCGGCACCCACGTGATCCTCGATCCGTCGAGCTCGAGCGTCGCGGTGTCCGCCGCGCGCGAAGGATCCGGCTGCGCCGTGACGGTGCGTGACGGCGGCCCGCTGCCGGCGCGCCCGCTCGTGATCCGCGTCGACGCCGCGTGCGCGGTCACGCTCGACGCCGAGGCCGCGGCGGCATCTGCCGTCGGCACTCACGCACCGCGGGCCAGGACGCGCTCGCCGCGCGCGGGCTGCTGCGGCGCGCAGACCACGCCGGGCTCGGCGTTCGTGACGAGCGTGATCGTGCTCGGGATGATCTTGCGATCGCGGCGGCGGCCAGGCCGGCACGCGCGACCGCTCACTTGATGCGGATCGGCGGCGTGCGCGCGTTGATCAGCGCGGGCCTCTCGGCCGAGGGGCGGCGGATCTTGCCGATGCGCACCCAGTACGTCTTGCCGCGCTCGAGCTGCCAGCGCTCGTCGGCGGTGCGGAAGTCCTGGCCGCCGTAGCTCGGCCACTCGCCGGGCAAGTTGAGCAGCGCGAACACGGGCTGGCCGAGCTTGTCGGCGACGGGCCAGCCCTCGCCGGGCATCACGAGCTGGCGGGGGCCGGTGACCTGGAACGTGACGACGTCGTTGTCGGTGGCCTGCGAGACCGGAACCGCGCCGGGTGGCAGCGCTCCGAGCTGGATCTCGTGGCCGGGCGCGCTCGGTGGCTCCTTCAGATCGCTCGGCGGCGCCGGCAAGAGCGGCGTCAGCCGGTCGACCTTCCAGTACCAGCGGCGATTCTCGTCGAGCTGCCACGCACCGCCGAGCGCGACGCGTTCGCCCTGCTTCACCTTGCTCGCGAACGTGCCGAGCACGACCCGGATCGCGAGCGAGCCGTTGCCGTCGGTATCGTCGACGAGCCACACGTAGCTCTCGACGGGGGCGCCCAGGGTGCCGTAGACGACGCCGTGCTGGCCGCGACGCGCGAGGTAGTGCGCGCGATCGATCACGGCCTGCCACGCCGAGACCGCGCCGAGATCGGCGAGTACCTTGCCCGGATCGGGCGGCTCGGGCTCGCGGACTGGCTCCTCGCTGGCGTCGATCGCCGGCGGCATGGTCGTCGTGGCGCGCGCGTCGTCGCGCGTGTGGGCCGCCGGTTGATCACCATGCGACTGGCAGGCCGCGAGGGCCACGAGCAAGACGGCGAGCTTCACCATGCGAGCTTCGCCGCGAGCTCGGCGATCGGCGCGAGACCCGCTGCATCGACGGCGTCGAACGCGGCGGGCTCGTAGCTGTCGATGTCGAGCACGCCAACGACCTCGCCGCCGGGCGCGACGATCGGCACGACGATCTCGCTGCGCGAGCCGGCATCGCACGCGATGTGGCCGGGGAACGCGGTGACGTCGTCGACGATCAGTGTCCGCTGCTCAGCCGCCGCGGTGCCGCACACGCCGCGGCCGACCGTGATGCGCACGCACGCGATCTTGCCCTGGAACGGACCGAGCACGAGCTCGTCGCCGCGGCGCACGTAGAAGCCGACCCAGCTCGCGACCGGCAGGCACTCGCGCAGCCCCGCCGTGATGTTCGCGAGGTTCGCGATCAGGTCGGGCTCGCCGTCGACGAGCGAGGCGAGCTGCGGCAACAGCTCGCGATAGCGGCCCGCCTTGTCGTCCGACGAGAGCGCGAGCGATTCCGACATCGGGTGCCTCGGCTAGCCCGCCGCGAGCTGGCGGGCGGCACTGAGCGCGCGCGGCAGCCCGAACGGGCTCGCACGCAGCTGGAGGATCAGGAAGTCGCCCTCGGTCGACATGCCGGCGACCTGGACGACGGGAGTGAGCGTGCCGAGGATGCCGCGCACGCGCAGGTTCGACGCGATCTTCGGGTTCTGCATCAGGTCGAGCACGATGACATCGTCGTGCGCCTCGACGAGCACGGCCGGACGCTTCGGCATGAACTTGGCGAGGTTGCCCGGCTTGCTGAGATCGAGCGCGCCCGACTTGATGAGGCCGGCGACCGGCGTGAACGACTCGCCGAGCACCTTCATGTTGACGTCGGAGAGGCGCAGCGCGACGCGGAACTTCTCCTCGCCGACCTCGATGTGGTCGACGCGGATCGAGGCACCCGCCCGCACCGTGGTGCCCATCAGATCGATCGTCGCGCCGAGGCCGATCGCCGGCGGCCGCGGCGTGATGGTCACGTCCTGTGGCGCCTTCTGCGACGGCGGCGTGTTCGCGATGAACCAGCGCAATGCATCGAGCGGCACCGCGATGCGCATGCCGAGCGCGTGGCGCGCCATGCTCAGCATCGTGGTGGGGTTCTTGGCGATGAAGCGGCCGGCGGAGCGCAACGCTGCACGAAGCGGGAGTGCCATCCCCGCATGTATATCAGCGAACCGTGGTTAAAACAGCACGGCGCGCAACGGGTTGACCAGCAGCGTGCCGACGACGGGTTTGCCGTCGACGATCGTCGCGAATGCCGTGCCGGGAGCCGCGTCGTCGGGCACGTGAACGCGCCGCAGTGGATCGCCGCGCCGCGGCTCGATGACGAGTAGCTCGCGCAGCCCCGGGCCGAACTGGACGACGAGCGGACTGGCGCCCGCGCCGCGCACCGCCGGCATCGCCGGTGATGCGATCGCGTAGTCGTTGCGCGCGCGTAGCCC